>DATBQN010000524.1:0-11562 GCA_036560825.1 Thermoanaerobaculia bacterium | reverse complement strand
TTTTTGAATCGAAAGGAGTGACCATGCCCCAGCTCGACACCTACCTGGTCTTCGACGGCAACTGCGCCGAGGCGATGCGCTTCTACGAGCGCACGCTGGGCGGCAAGCTCGAAACCCTGATGACGCACGCCGAGTCCCCGGTGGCGGCGCAGACGCCGCCCGGCAGCGCCGACCGCATCATGCACGCCCGGCTCGTCCTCGACGGCCGCGTCCTCATGGCTTCCGACGCGATGGCAGGCCCGTCCTACGAGGGGATGAAGGGATTCTCGCTGGCACTGGTCTACCCCACCGTCGCCGAAGCGAAGAAGGTGTTCGACGCCCTGGCCGAAGGGGGCGAGGTCCGCATGCCGCTCGAGAAGACCTTCTGGGCCGAGTCCTTCGGCATGCTGGTCGACCGCTTCGGCACCCCCTGGATGGTCAACGGCGGGAGGGCGAGCAGCTGAGCCCGCGACGGGAAGGAGACCTGACGATGCGCTTCATGATGCTGATGATCCCCAAGGGGTACGAGAACGCGGCGCCGGGCGCCATGCCGGACGCCAAGGCCGTCGCCGCGATGATGAAGTACAACGAGTCCCTGCAGAAGGCGGGCGTGCTGCTGTCGCTCGAGGGCCTCCACCCGCCCTCGATGGGGGCGCGCGTGTCGTTCTCGGGAGGGAAGCCCAAGGTGACCGACGGGCCCTTCAGCGAGGCGAAGGAGGTGCTCGGCGGCTTCTGGATGATTCAGGTGAAGTCGAAGCAGGAGGCCGTCGAGTGGGCGTCGCGCTGCCCCGCCTCGGACAACGAGGTGATCGAGGTCCGCCAGGTGCAGGAGCTGGCGGACTTCCCTGCCGACGTCCAGGAGGCCGCGGCCGGATTTCCCCAGCTGCAGACGCAGCCCGGCCGGTCGTGACGCCGTAGTCGTGTCGCTCCGGCGCCCCCGCGGCCGCGGTGGCGCCGGCCGCTCATCGCGCGCGTTCATCTGCCTTTACATCCCCGATCCCAGGACATAGCATGGCTCTTCCGGCAGTGGCGGACGAAGGGTTCGGGTCCTGTGCATCGGTCGCCACCGAACCTCGTCAGGCCCGGAAGGGAGCAGCGATAAGGTCGGCGCATCGAGTGCCGCAGCTCAACCGGAACCCTTCGTCGACCACTGCCCCCGCGTCATGACCTACCAGGTGCTCGCCCGCAAGTGGCGCCCGCAGAACTTCTCGAGCCTCGTCGGCCAGGAGCCGATCGTCACCGCCCTGCGCAATGCCCTGCGCGAGGGGCGGATCGCCCAGGCCTACCTCTTCTCGGGGATCCGGGGCGTCGGCAAGACGACCGCGGCGCGCGTGCTCGCGAAAGCGCTCAACTGTGAGAAGGGCCCGGCCGCCGACCCCTGCAACGAGTGCGCGCCCTGCCTCGAGATCACGCGCGGCGCAGACTTGGACGTCATCGAGGTCGACGCCGCCACCTACTCGAAGGTCGAGCAGGTCCGCGAGCTCACCGAGAGCCTGCGTTACGGGCCGGCGCGCGACCGCCACAAGGTGGTGGTCCTCGACGAGATCCACCGCCTCTCGCGGCAGGCCTTCGACGCGCTGCTCAAGATCGTCGAGGAGCCGCCGCCGCACCTCGTCTTCATCTTCGCCACCACCGAGATCGAGGCGGTGCCGGCGACGATCCTCTCGCGCTGCCAGGAGTTCCACTTCCGCCGCGTGCCGGCGAACGAGGTGGTCGCCCTCCTCGCGGAGATCAGCCGCAGCGAGGAGATCCAGGCGAGCGAGACGGCGCTGCGCCTGATCGCGCGCGCCGGCGAGGGGAGCGTCCGCGACGCGGTCGCCCTCCTCGACCAGCTGGCGACCTTCGGCTCGGGCTCGATCGCCGACGAGGAGGCGATCCGCCTCCTGGGCGGGCTCGACACCGCCCTCTTCTCCCGCCTCCTCCACGCCATCCTCTCCGGCGACCGCGGCGCGGTCGCCGCGACGGTCGCGACCGTCGAGGACGAGGGCTGGGACCCGCGGCACGTCTTCGGCCAGTTCCTCGCCTTCTGCCGCGACGCCCTCCACCTGGCGATGGGCGGCGACCCCGGCCAGATCGACCTGCCGGGCGAGGAGGCGGCGGCGCTCGCCGCGACGGCGCGGGCGGCCGGCTACGAGAACCTCCTGCGCCTCCTCCAGCAGCTCCTGGCGAGCGAGCAGACGGTGCGGCGGAGCGAGGCCGGGGCCCGCGCCGTCGAGATCGCCTGGCTGCGCGCCGCCGAGCTGCCGAAGCTGAGCCGCATCGAGGAGCTCCTCGCCGGCGTCGCCCCGGCCTCGCCGCGCGCGGTGTCGCTGCCGGTCCCGGCGACGATCCGGCCGGTCTCGCGGCCGGCCCAGGCGGCGGCCCCGGAAGCTCCCGCGTCCACCAGGCCGGCGCCAGCGCCGCGACCGGCCGCCACCCTCGCGGCGCCCGCATCGTCCGCATCGTCCGAGCCCGCTCCCGCCGCCGATCGGCTCGAGGCCTTCCTCCAGGAGGTCGAGAAGCTCAAGCAGCCGCTCGCCGCTCACCTGCGCGCGGCGGAGGACCTGCGCTTCGCGGACGGCCGGCTGGTGATCGTCCATCCGCCGGGCGACCCCTGGCTGGCCGAGCGGCTCGAGCGCGGCAGCAACCGCGAGGTCCTCGAGCAGGCGCTCGCCCGGGCGTGGGGCGCGGGGACCGGATTCGCGCTCGTCGGAGGGTCGGGCCAGGGGTCCGCCCCGGCGGGTGCGCCGGCGCTCTCCACGGTCAAGCTCGAGCTCGTCGAGACGAACCATCCGACCATTCAGACCGTCCTCGACATCTTCGGCGGCCGCGTCGAGAGGGTGGAGGAACACGCAAGCTTTCCCGCCGTTCGAAGAGAGGATTGAGAAGCCATGAGCAGCATGCGGCAACTGATGAAACAAGCCCAGGAGATGCAGGAGAAGCTGCAGCGCGAGCTCGCCGAGACGGTGGTCGAGGCGAGCGTCGGCGGCGGCATGGTGTCGGTCAAGCTGAGCGGCCTCCGGCAGCTCCTGGCGGTCAAGATCGATCCCGAGGTGATGGACAAGGAGGACCCCTCGATGCTCGAGGACCTGATCGTCGCCGCCGTCAACGAGGCGGGGCGCAAGCTCGAGGAGACGATGCAGGGCAGGGTCGGCGCCATCACCGCGGGCCTGCCCGGTCTGTTCTGATCCCTTGGCGATGTCCGATCCCCTGGCCCGCCTGGTCGGCGAGCTCGCGCGTCTGCCCGGAATCGGTCCCAAGACGGCAACCCGGCTCGCTCACTACCTCTTGAAGGTTCCCGCCGAGGAGGCGCAGGCCCTGGCGAGCGCCATCGTCGAGGTCAAGGAAAAGCTCTTCCACTGCTCGACCTGCAACTCGATCACCGCCACCGACCCCTGCCGCATCTGCGCCGATCCGGCGCGCGACCGCCGGCTGCTCTGCGTCGTCGAGGAGCCCTTCAACATCGCGCCGCTCGAGCGCACCGGCGAGTACCACGGCCACTACCACGTGCTCCTCGGGGCGCTCTCCCCGCACCGCGGCATCGGCCCCGACCGGCTCGCCATCCCCGGTCTCCTCGACCGTCTGGACGGGGTCGAGGAGATCGTCCTGGCGACCAACCCCAACGTCGAGGGCGAGGCGACGGCGCTCTATCTGGCGCGCCTGCTGAGGGCCCGCGGCGTGCGGGTCACCCGGCTCGCCTTCGGCATGCCGGTCGGCGGCGACATCGAGTACACCGACGAGGTGACGCTCGGCCGCTCGCTCGCCGGACGGCGCGAGATGTGACCGCGCGGCTGACCTCGGGCGACCTCCCCCCAGCGATCCTCGTCCCGCCTCCCGGCCCGCGCTCGCGGGAGCTCGCCGAGACCCTCCGCCGCGTCGAGGCGCCGGGGATCAACACGGTGCCGCGCGCCGAGGGCTCGGATCCTCCGATCGCCTGGCTGGAGGCCTGCGGCGCGAACGTCCTCGACGTCGACGGGAACGTCTACGTCGACCTGACCTCGGGCTTCGGCGCGGCGGCGATCGGCCACCGGCATCCGCGCGTCGTCGAAGCCGTCGCCGCGCAGAGCGCCCGCCTCGTCCACGGCCTGGGCGACGTCCAGCCCCACCCCGGCCGCGCCGCCCTCGCCGCGCGGCTCGTCGCGCTCTCCCCCGTTCCCGGCGCCCAGGTCTACTTTGCGGTCTCCGGCTCGGAGGCGGTCGAGATCGCTCTCGAGACGGCGCTCGCGGCGACGGGCAGGCCCGGCATCCTCGCCTTCGATCCCGCCTATCACGGACTCACGCTGGGGGCGCTCGCCGCCACCTCGCGCCCGGAGTTCCGGCGGCCGTTCGCCCCTTACCTCCACCCGCACGTGCGCCGGCTCCCCTTCGGCGCCCCTCGCGCCGAGCTCGCGGCGGCGCTCGAGAGGGAGATCGGGGCCGTCATCGTCGAGCCGGTGGTGGGACGCGAAGGGGTCCTCTTCCCGCCGCCGGGCTGGCTCGCCGAGCTCGCCCTCCTCTGTCGCGAGCGCTCGGCGCTCCTCGTCGCGGACGAGATCTTCACCGGCTTCGGCCGCACCGGCTGCCGCTTCGCCGTCGAGGCCGAGGGAGTCGTCCCCGATCTCCTCTGCTGCGGCAAGGCGCTCGGCGGCGGCCTCCCGATCGCCGCGGTGCTCGCGCGGCGCGACCTCTTCGCGGTGTGGGAGCGCGACGGCGAGGCCCTCCACACCGCCACCTTCGTCGCCCATCCCCTCGCCTGCGCCGCGGCCGCGGCGACCCTCGACGCGATGGACGAGGAGCGCCTCGCCGAGCGGGCGGCGGCCTTGGGCGAAGCGCTCGCGCCCCGTCTCGCGGGCTGGCCCGGACGCTATCCGGCGATCGCCGCGGTGCGCGGCCGCGGCCTCCTGTGGGGGATCGAGATGCGGAGGCGGGACGAGGCCGCGCGCTGGGTGGAGGAGGCGCTCCGGCGCGGCATCCTGTTGCTCGCCGGCGGTCCCGAGGGCAGGGTGGCCCAGCTGGCGCCGCCGCTCACCATCGCCCGACGGCTGCTCGACGTCGCCCTCGACCGCCTCGAGGAGGCGCTCGCCGCGCTCTGAGCGTCAGCGCTCGCGCGGTATTGGAGGCGAGGGCGCGCCGCTCGAGCCGACGCCGCCGACGCCGGCAGTGCCGCCGGTACCGCCGGCGAGGATGAACCAGCCGATGATCTTGTCGTCGAGCTCGCGCAGGCGCGTCGCCACCAGGTTGCAGAGGATCTTCAAGAGGCTCAGCGAAGAGAGGCGGTTGATGTCGAGGATACCGTTGAGCACCTCGCGCGGGATGGCGAGGATGACGGCGCCGCCGTCGTGCGCCTTGGCGTCGGCCGAGCGCGGCTGGTTGTCGATCAGCGCCATCTCGCCGAAGTAGTCGCCGCGCTCGAGGAAGGCCAGCGCCTCCTCGCCGGCGCCGGGGATGTACTTGCTGATCATCACCCGGCCCTCGAGCACGACGTACATCTCGTCGCCCGGATCGCCCTCGCGGAAGATCACCTTCTGGGCCGGCAGCTTGCGCTCCTTCGACAGCGCGGCCATGAAGTTGATCTCCAGGTTGGTGAGCTTCTGCTCCTGGAAGAGCTTGCGCTTGGCCGCCAGGTCGATGCGGAACTCGCCCGAGGGATCGCGCGGCGGAGCCGACTGGGTGTTGGCGGGCTTGCCGGTCTCGGAGAAGAACTGGGTGAGCTTGTCGTTGGTCTGCCGCAGCTTCTTCGACAGGCTCTTCCAGAAGGCCCAGTGGAGGGCGAGGGTCAGGCGCTGGTCGCTCTCCATCGCCGGCGCCAGGGCCTCCGGGGAGAGGGTGAGGAGGTCGGTGTCCGAGATCGTCATCGCGTCGCCCGAGCGGGCGCTCTTGTCGACGAAGCTGGTCTCGCCGAAGAGGTCGCCGGGCTCGAGGGTGGCGAGGTTGAAGCTGCCGTACGGGGTCTTCCGCTGGATGCGCACCTCGCCGCTCTCGATCAGGTAGGCGTCGAGCGTCGGCTCGCCCTCGCGCACGATCAGCGAGCCGGCGGGAACGCGCGAGTGAGTGACGCACGGCGCCAACAGCTCGAGCTGCTGGTCGGTGAAGTGGGCGAAGGCCTCCCATCGCCGCAGGAGAGATGGAATGCTCAAGATCTTCCTATTGTAGCGGAGGAGGGAGATCGGCCGCCGGTCCGCCGGGCGCCGCGAGAAGGATGATGTCGGGGAGCCGGCTCTCGGGCGCCGCGGCGCGGCCGGCGGCAGCGGCCCAGGCGGCGCGCTCGCCGTCGCCCGCGGCGCTCCACAGGGCCGCCGCCTGGAGGAACCACTCGGCGAAGAGCGGCTCGCCCTCGCCGAGATCGCCGCGCAGCTTGTTCTCGAGCGGCGTCTCGACCTCGTCGAAGAGGCGGCGGGCGGCGGCGCGGTCGCCTTCCCTGAGCGCGAGCCAGGCGCGGTGCAGGGTCAGCGACTCGGCGAGGTCGGCGCGGTGCGCCAGGGCGCGGGCGAAGGCGGACGACGCCTCCGCCGCGCGCCCTGGGTAACCCGAATAGGCCGCTACCAGGCCGCGCTCGAGCCACGCCTCGCCGTCTCCCGCGTCGCTCCCCAGGAGGCGCGCGAGGAGCTCGTCCGCGCGCTCCCAGAGCCGCAGGTGCTTGGCGGCGACGGCGGCGGCGTAGAGCTCGTCGCGCGGCGCCCGCGGGCCCGTCCGCGCCCGCTCGAGCGCCGCGGCGAAGTGGCCGCCGCCGAGCTCACGTATCGCATCGCTGGCGCCGCTCGCATCGCTCGCCGACGTGGTGCGGAGGCCGGCGAAGAGGGCGAGGGCGCCGAGGGCCACGGCGGCCACCACGGCGGCGATGAGCAGGGTCTCGAAGCTCGGCACGCGCGTCTCCAGATCGCCTCAGGTCGCCGGCAGGAGGAGCTGGGCGGGGCTCATGCGGCCGAGCACCTCGCGCTCGACCCGCTCGAGCCAATCGGCGCGGTGCGCGGGATCGAGGGCGAGGACCGTCAGGCGGCGCTCGGCGAGCTCGCGGGTCAGGCGCTCCTCGACGGCGAGCTGGAAGCCGGGATCGGCCGAGCGGATGCCGTCCGGGCGGGGCTCGGAGACGATCGGCACGTGGACCAGCAGGTCGTAGGTGGGGAGCCAGGAGGCGAGCAGGCCCTCGAGGCCCTCCTGGCGGCCGGCGGCGAGGAGGAGGTAGACGTAGTTGTCGAGGGCGCTGCGGTCGCAGACGACGACCGGATAGCGCGCCTGGGCGATCAGCTCCTCGGCAATTTGAGTATGGAGGATCCAGGACTGCGCCGCGACCGAGGTCGCCTGGTTGATCGGCAGCGGGCAGCGCCGCGCCACCTCGTGCACGACCTCGACCGCCACGTCGCGCGCCTTGAGGCGCGCCGCGAGGCCGTAGCAGAGCGTCGTCTTGCCCACCCCGTGGCTCCCCACGAAGGCGAGCTTGAACCTCGGGCCATCCATCGCGGCGATTCTAGGGCCTGCGGCCGGGAACCCCCAGCGCTCCCAGCACCTTTCCCACCAGCGACGACAACGGCAGGCCGGCGCGTCCGGCCGCGTCGAACCAGCCGGCCTCGACCCCCTCGGCGATCTCGCCGCCGCCGGCCAGCTCGGCGCGATGGACGGCCACCTCAAGGTCGCGATGGGTGATCGCGTGGCGCACGCGCGCGACGCGGCCGCCGAGTCGCCAGACGCCGCCGTAGCGCGCGGCGAGGCCGGCCGCGGCGGAGCGCGCGCCGGCGGCCTCCACCCAGGGGACCTCCCAGGTGCCGGCGAGGAGCGAGCTCCCCTCCGGCCGGCGGACGAGGAGGACCCCGGCCCGCTCGCCGCGGGGAGCCTCCTGCTCGACCACCGCCGCCACCAGGCGCAGCCGGGTGCGCTCACGGCGCGGCCGGGCGGTCGGGTAGCGCTCGGGCTCGCCTTCCGCGGCGGCGCGACAGGGTGGCCGCAGCGGGCAGAGGAGACAGCGCGGCCGCCGGGGGGTGCAGATCGTCGCCCCCAGCTCCATCAGCGCCTGGTTGCCGTCGCCTGGCCGCGAAGGGTCGAGGAGCTCGGCCGCCGCCGCGACGAGCCGCCGCCGGGCCGCGGCCCCGTGCGGGTCCTCCGGCGCGGCAAGGAGGCGTGAGATGACGCGCTCGACGTTGCCGTCCATCACCGCGACGGGCTCGCCGAACGCCATGCTGGCGACCGCCGCCGCCGTATAGGCGCCCACGCCGGGAAGCTCGCGCCAGCCCGCCGCGGTCGCCGGAAACCCGCCGCGCTCGACGACCTGCCGCGCCGCCGCGTGGAGCTGGCGGGCCCGCCGGTAGTAGCCGAGGCCCGACCACAGGGCGAGGACCTCTTCCACCGCGGCCGCGGCCAGCTCCTCGACGGTGGGAAAACGGGTGAGGAAGCGCTCGTAGTAGGGGAGAGCTGTCTCGACGCGCGTCTGCTGGAGCATCACCTCGGAGAGCCAGACGCGGTAGGGGTCGCTGGTTCGCCGCCACGGCAGGTCGCGCCGGTGGCGGTCGAACCAGGAGAGGAGCTCGCCGGCCTGCCGCACCGCGTCAGTATAGGCGCGGAGGGCGCCGCGCCCGGGCCAAATTGGCGGTGGATCGAGGGATGCGAGGAGGGCTCGAGGCGCGAGCCGGGCACGAGTCATCCCCGCAGCCCGAAGGCTGCGGGGTGCACCCGCTTTTCGCTAGGAAAAGATGTAGGGGGGAGGCCCCATCTCTCCGGTTGGGTTTTTTGGCTCTACCCCTGTACAGGGGATGTAGGCAAGGTCTTAGAGGGTGAGATCGCGAACGATCTCAAAATCGTAGGCAGGATAGAAGTGTGGTTGGAGGAACCTCCCCGCGTACTGTCCGTCATCATGTCCTCTACTCTGTGCAACACGCGTGCCGGGCTCGGTCTTCCCCGTTCGCCCGCTCCGCAGGACACACCTCGGGGGGGAGGTGCGTCAGGGGGAGGCCCCAACTCATGATTGGGTTCTGAGGATCGAGTTCCCTAAGAAGGGGGCGGGGATGTGAGACAAGAGAGATCGCGAGATCTCCTGACATGGAGGATGTCTGGCAGGTGGAACCTCCCCCGTACGCTGTGAAACCTGCGTGAAGCCTCAGCAATCAACGTGCCAAGCAGGTCTCGATCCGCGGCGCGGGCCGGTCCGGGTGCCCGTTGAAGCGATCCAAGATATTGATTTGAAAGTGTTAATAGCTTTACTAGCGAATCTCTGCGCAGGGTTGACACCGCCCGGCCCCGGGGGTGCCGGGGCTCCCCTTCGGGGAAGAGCCGATTGCCGATTCTGCATGCCGGACGGCCAAGTCGGCCCTTTCTACACGCTCTCGATCGCGACGCTGTCGCGGCCAGCGGCTCCGGCGCCGGCACGCTCCGCTCGCCGCGAGCGATAGAATGCGCCGGTGAAGCGCCTCCTCATCGCCTTCGTCGTCCTCGTCGGCATCGCCATCTTGGCCGCGATCGCCGGCATCGTCGCCGCCGGCAAGGGCCGGCCGCTGGGGGGCGGCTCCACCGTCCTCGTCTGGCGCGTCGACCGCCCGGTCGTCGAGCAGCAGGTCGAGTCGGCGCTCCCCTTCGGCGGCCGCTCCAGCTCCGACAGCATGGCCGAGCTCTACCCGGCCTTCCGGGCGGCGCGCAGCGACGCCGGCGTGCGCGGCATGGCGGTCTACCTGGAAGGCGCCGACATGGGGATCGCCAAGGCCCAGGAGCTGAGGCGCCAGCTGCGCAGCCTGAAGGCCGCCGGAAAATTCGTCGAGTGCTACCTGGACACCGTGGGCGAGGGCGGCAACGGCACCCTCGACTATCTCCTGGCGAGCGCCTGCGACCACATCCAGATGTCGCCCGCCGGCAATCTCAACCTGCTCGGCCTCTTCCTCGACACCCGGTTCCTCCGCGGCACCTTCGACAAGCTGAAGATCGATCCCGACTTCGACCACGTCGGCGAGTACAAGAGCGCCGCCGAGACCTACACCGAGAGCCGCTACACACCGGCCGCCGCCCGCGCGCTCAACAGCGTCCTCGACAGCCTCTACGGCCAGATCGTCGCGGCGATCGCCGAGTCGCGCCGGCTGAAGCCGGAGACGGTGCGGGGGCTCGTCGACGGCGCTCCTTACACCGCCGACGAGGCGAGGGCGAAGGGATTGATCGACCGCCTGGGCTACCCCGACGAGTTCCGCGACCGCATCCGCCGGCTGGCCGGCGGCCGGCCGCGCCTGGTCCGTCTCGAGAGCTACGGCAAGGGCGGGAGCGTGACCGGCCGGCGGCTCGCCGTCGTCTTCGCCGAGGGGGAGATCCATCGCGGGCGCGCCCCGGCGGGCCCCTTCTCGAGCCAGGCCTCGATCGGCTCGGACGACTTGGCGGAGACCCTTCACCAGGTGGCCGACGACGACGGCATTCCGGCGGTGGTGCTCCGGGTCGACAGCCCGGGCGGCTCGGCCCTGGCGTCCGACCTCATCCTCCACGAGGTCGAGCGGCTGCAGCGCAAGAAGCCCGTCGTCGTCTCGATGTCCGACTACGCGGCCTCCGGCGGGTACTACATCTCGGCGCGCGCCAACCGCATCGTCGCCGAGGCGGCGACGCTCACCGGCTCGATCGGCGTCGTCGGCGGCAAGTTCGCCACCCGCCGCTTCGAGCGCGATCTCCTGGGCATCACCCACGACGAGATGAAGCGCGGCGCCAATGCCGATCTCTACGGCTCGACCGATCCCCACACCCCCGCCCAATCGGCGCAGGTGCAGCGCCTCATGCGGCAGGTCTACGACCTCTTCGTCGGCCACGTCTCGGCGGGGCGGCACCTCACCCGCGAGGCGGTCGACGCCATCGCCGGCGGGCGGGTGTGGACGGGGGCCGACGCCAAGCCGATCGGCCTGGTCGACGAGATCGGCGGCCTCGACCGCGCCATCGAGCTGGCGCGGAAAGCCGCCGGCCTGCCCGCCGGCGGGGCGCTGCGCCTGGAGTTCTATCCGCGCCCGCGGAGCTGGCTCGAGGCGTTCCGCGACCGCGGCGAAGCTCCGCTCCCCGAGGCTTTCCTCCGCCTGGCGCGGAGCCTGGAGAGCCGGCCGCCGGACCTGCTGGAGCTGCCCGCCGAGGAGCGGCGCCTGGCGCACCCGTTCTGAGGTCTCCCTTGTCGTGGGCCTTGCGGCGGGCGGCGGCTGTGCTATAGTCGGGCGGTCGTCGGAACCACTGGTCTACAACGTTCGGCCTCTTTGGAGCAGGGATTTCCGCAGGATGTGGAATTCCTGTTGAAATGTATTTGTGTCCGCCGGTCGCGAGCTCCCAGATGTCCGATCCATCCCTCTGGTCACTCCTTCAAAGACAGCTCCAACAGCAGCTCGACCCCGAGGACTTCTCCACCTGGTTCCGCCCGCTCAAGGTGCAGAGCGAGCGCGAGGACCGCCTCGTCCTGCTGGCGCCCAACCCCCGTTTCCTCCACACCCTGGAGGAGAGCTTCCGGCCGCAGGTCGACCGTGCCGTCGCGGGTTTGAGCGGCCCCTCGTTCGAGGTTCTCTTCTCGCTCGAGGAGAAGGCCGCCGAGGCTCCCGGGCCGAGCCAATTCAACCCCAAGTACCTGTTCTCCAACTTCGTCGTCGGGAGCTCGAACCAGTTCGCCCACGCCGCGGCGCGGGCGGTCGCCGAGTCGCC
>DATBQN010000523.1:0-4655 GCA_036560825.1 Thermoanaerobaculia bacterium | reverse complement strand
GAGCAGGATCGACACCGGCAGGAAGAGGAGCGCGGCCGAGAGCCGGTGCTGGCGATAGATCAGGATGGCGAGGAGCGGCACCAACGCGAAAGCCAGGTTGACCACCCCGGAGATCACGGTGGCCAGCGGGAAGACCGCCTTGGGGACGGGGATCTTCTGCAGGAGCTGGGCGTTGCCCCGCAGGCTGTTCATCGAGGAGACGATGCTCTGGCTGAAGAAGTTCCAGAACAGGATCCCGCCCAGGGCATAGACCGGATAGCCCTCCATCGGGAAGCGGAACAGGCTGTTGAAGACGACCGTGAAGACGAGCATCATGAGGAGCGGCTGGAGCATCGTCCACAGGAAGCCGATCGTCGAGCGCCGGTAGCGCACCTTGAGCTCGCGCGCCACGAGCGCGAGGACGAGGTCGCGGTAGCGCAGGATCTCTCGCATGGCGGTGCGGTGGGGAAGGGGGACGCGGCCAGGGTCCGACGAGCCGGGGAGGATAGCAGGTTTGCTTCAGTCCCTGCGGCCCCCTCGGCGCGCGCGGACGGCATCTCGCGCGTGCGAGAGAGCCGCGCTCTCGGCGCGGAACCCGGCCCGGCGGGCGCGCGGCAGGAAGCCCACCGCCAGGCGGCGCGCCAGCAGGCGGAGGCTGGCGCCCGCCGCGAGCGCCCGCGCCGCGCGCCCGGCCCAGCGCTCGCCGTGCGCCTTGGCCGCCCAGCGCAGCAGGTCGGTCCACAGGAGCTCCGCGTGCTGCCAGCCGCGGCGGCCGGCGGCCGTCTCACCCGACGCGCCCGCCGCGGGATCGACCCGCTGGATCGTGGCGCCGTGGTGGTGGAGGACCGGGAAGTCGGCGAGGACGGCGACCCGCCAGCCGGCGGCGCCGGCCCGCAGGCAGAGGTCGAGGTCCTGCGCATAGAAGCGGAAGCCCTCGTCGAAGGGACCGACCTGCCGCCAGGCCGCGCGGCGGATGGCCATCGCCGCACCGGTCACCCAAGCGACCTCCCCTCTCCCGCGCGCGGCGCCGCTCGGGGAGCGCAGCCGCCGGTAGCCCGGCGCTCGGGCGAGCCACGACGGCAGGCCGCTCGCGAGCGCCAGGAGCCAGGGCAGCGTCGGCGCCGCGCCGCCGCTCCACTGGCGCTCGCCGTCGGGGTAGAAGAGCGCCCCGCCGGCGATCCCCAGCCGCGGGTCGGCGCCGAAGCGGCCGGCGAGCGCGGCCGGGCCCGCGGGCTCGACCTCGGTGTCGCTGTTGAGGAGGAGGAGCACGTCGCCCGCGGCGCGCGCGAGGCCGAGGTTGGCGGCGCGGGTGAAGCCCTGGGACGGGTCGGCGCGGAGGACGACGACCTCGGGGTGGGCGCTCGCCACCGCCTCTGCGGTGCCGTCGCGGCTGCCGTCGTCGACCAGGATGACCTCCATGTCGCGAGGGCCGCCTGCCGCCCGCGCCCGCGACAGGGAGGCGAGGCAGGCGAGGGTCAGCGCGAGGGTGTCATGGCTGGGGACGACGATCGAGAGGGCGGCGGGCATGGGGCTGGGGAGGTCGCCGGGCCAGCGCTCAAGCCCCCACCGCCGCGAGCCGCTCGGCGATGGCGCGGGCGGTGCGGTCCCAGGTCCAGCGGCTCGCCATGTCGAGCGCCGCGGCGGCGCCGCGGCGGCGCGCCTCCCCCTGGTTCTCGTACACCTCGCGGAGCAGGCGGCGCAGCTCGTCGGGATCGGGGTCGGCCCACGAGAAGCCTGCATAGTACGGGCACTTGGCGATCGCCGGCACGGTGCCGCGGATGCGCAGCGGATAGGCGATCTCCTCGCGGACGAAGGCCTGGTGGCCGCCCCAGTCGGTGGCGATCGCCGGCAGGCCGCAGGCCATCGCCTCCATCAGCGGCATGTTCCAGCCCTCGCCGCGCGACACCGCCACGAAGCAGTCGGCGGACGCGTAGAGCGAGCCCAGCTGATAGTGCGGGAAGTCGAGGTTGAAGAGGTAGGAGATGCGGCCGCCGCTCTCCTTCAGGCGCAGCCGCCGGATCTCCTCGCGGAGCGAGAGCGCGCTGTCGCGGTTGATCACCTTGCAGAGGAGGCGGACCGGCTCGCGGGCCGAGAACACCTCGTTGAACGCCTTGAGGAGGAGCCACGGCTCCTTGCGCTCCCCCCACTCGAAGATCGAGAGGAAGACGAACTCGCCGTCGGGGTTCTTGTGCGCGCGCACCCCGGGGTGGAAGTAGTCGGTGTCGACGCCCAGCGGCACGACGTGGATCGGCCGCTCGAGCCCGCAGCGCAGGAAGCCGTCGCGATTGAACGCCGAGGGGACCCACACCTCGTCCATGCGGTTCGCCCGCCGCACCCAGTCGTCGGGGAAGCCGTCGACCTCGAGCATGGTGTAGCCGATGCGGTAGCGGGCGAGGTTGCGGTCGAAGACGTCGCCCTGGCCGTAGACCACCCCCACCGCCGGCCGCGCCGGCCAGCGCGGCGTGCGGCGGGCGCGGATGACGTCCAGCCGGTGGTCGCCGGTGGCCTCGGGCTCGGCCACCGGAAAGACCGTCTGCGGACCGTAGACGTAGCGGTAGGTGGCGCGCACGCCGGCCGTCTCGAGGGCGCGCAGGATCTCCCGGCAGCTCATCGCGTAGCCGGTGGGGAAGTTCATGATCGACTGCCAGAGGACCTCGTGGCGGTAGCGGCCGGCGAGAACCTTCTCCCACTTGCGGCGGAAGATGCCGCGGCTGGCGTCGAAGAGGCGCATCAGCGCCCCGTCGTCGCCGCGCGTCGAGCCGTGCTCGTCGTGGACCAGCGTGACGTCGCCGCAGACGACGGTCGCGAAGCCCGCCGCGCGCGCGCGCAGACAGAAGTCGGTGTCCTCGAAGTACGACTCGAAGTCGAGCGCGAGGCCGCCGATCGCGTCGATCACCTCGCGCTTGACGTAGGCGCAGGCGAAGACGATCCCCTCGACCTCGCGCACGCCGGAGAACTGGCCGACGTCCTTCTCGAGCGCGCCGATCTGCTGTCCCCACAGGGTGTCGGGGAGGATGTAGGTGCCGGCGTGCAGGAGCCGTCCGTCGGGGAGGACGAGGCGGCAGCCGACCACTCCGATCTTCGGGTCGCCCGCCGCGCAGGCGCTCAAGCGCGCCAGCCAGTCCCGCTGGCTGAAGAGCAGGTCGTTGTTGAGGAGGACGACGTCGTTGCCCGGCGCCGCGGCGGCGATCCCCGCGTTGTTGCCGCGCACGAAGCCGAGATTGGTGGGCAGCGTGACGACGCGGATCCAGCCGATCTCGGCCAGGCGCTGCGGCGTCTCGTCGGTCGAGCCGTTGTCGACCACGAGCACCTCGGCGCCGTCGAGATCGGTCGCCGCCAGGGTCTCGAGGCAGCTCGCCGTGAGCTCCCAGCAGTTCCAGGCGAGGATGATCAGGCTGGTCCGGCGTGCGGCCCGCGGGCTGGCCTCCGGGCTCATGCGCCGCGCTCTCCGGGGACGGCTTCCCGCGGGCGCAGCGAGCGCCACAGATCGGTCAGGGTCTCTTCGACCTCGGCAGGGGTCAGCTCGGTGGTCTCCCGCCACTGGTCGGGCCCGAAGGGAGTCGCCGGGCCGGGCGGCAGACCGGCGGAGAGGCGGGAGAGGACGACCAGCTCGCGCTCGGGGAGCTCGCGCTGGAGCCGCCGGACCTCCTCCGAACGCCGCTCGAGCGCGGCCTCGAGGGCGGCGACCCGCGCCTCCAGCCGCGCGATGGTCAGGGACGCGTCGTCGGCGGAGCGCTCCGCGACGCTCAAGGAGCCCTCACCAGGCGCGTCCGAACGGGCGGCGCGCCCACTGCACGACGCGCCAGGCGCGGGAGCGGAGCACCGCCTGATGGAAGGTGGCGAGGCGGGCCACGTCCTGCTGCAGGCGCGAGACCGAGTAGTTCGTTCCCGCTTCCCTGAAGGCCTCGGCCCCCTCGGTCCGCCGGGCGGGGCGTGCGAGGAGCTCCTCGCGCTCGCGCGCCTCGGCCTCGCGCAGCGCGCGGTCGAACGCCTCCGCTTCGAGGCGGCCGGCGTTCCGCGCCGTCGCGAGCTCATCCTGGGTTGCCGTCATCGAGCGGGAGTCGTCCAACATGGGGGAGCCGCCGTCGCCGGCGGCGAGAGGCTGGAGTATAGCGCGCCGCGCTGAAAGCGCCGCCCAGGGCTCACGCCCTGGGCTAGAAGTGTGCCGCCCTGACGGGCTGGCGTCGACTGATCGCACGACGGTCCGAGCCCGTAGGGCGACAGATTCCTAGCCCAGGGCGTGAGCCCTGGGGTTCGGCAAGTCCCGTCCCGCTTGCCTCGGCCCGCCTGCGAGCATAGAGTCCGCGCGCAAGCTTCACAGGAGGAGGGCGGCGATGAGCGAGGAGCAGCGGCGGCTGCGGATGGTGCTGCGGGAGGCGGTGGGCGCTACCCGGCGGCCGGTGCGGGAGATCGAGCGGACGATCGGGATCGGGAACGGCAACCTCGCCCGCCTGCTCGACGGCCGGCTCTCCGTCCGCATCCACCACCTCGTGGGCCTCGCCGCGATGCTCAACGTGCCGCCGGGCGACTTCCTCGAGCTCTCCTACACGGAGGCCTCGTCCACGGCCAAGTACCGGCTGCGCGACTGGATCGAGCGCGCCCCGGCCACTCCGGACAACGGCGCCGGCGCCCTCGCCGAGGTCGTCCGCCAGGTCGTGCGCGAGGAGCTCGCGCGC
>DATBQN010000522.1:0-6115 GCA_036560825.1 Thermoanaerobaculia bacterium | reverse complement strand
GGGCCAGGAGGGCTCCGCGGTCTTCTCCGGCCGCTTCGTCTGCCTGGTCCCCGAGCGGCACGTCCTGGCGCCGCGGCCCGCCGGCCGAGAACCGCTGCGATGAACGGCGGCGAGCGCGTCGCCGCCGCGCTCTTGCGCCACGGCGTCCGCTTCGTCTTCACCCTCTGCGGCGGCCACATCTCGCCCATCCTGGTGGGCGCCAAGCGCGCCGGGATGCGCGTCGTCGACGTCCGCCATGAGGCCGACGCCGTCTTCGCCGCCGACGCGGTGGCGCGCCTGACCGGCGTCCCCGGCGTCGCCGCGGTGACCGCCGGACCCGGCGCCACCAATGCCGTCACCGCGGTCAAGAACGCCCAGCTCGCGCAGTCGCCGCTCGTCCTCCTGGGCGGCGCCGCGGCGACGCTGCTCAAGGGGCGCGGCTCGCTGCAGGACATCGACCAGCGGGCGCTGATGGCGCCGCACGTCAAGGAGGCGATCACCGTCGTCGCCGTGCGCGACCTCGAGCCCGCGGTCGACCGCGCCTTCGCCCTGGCGCGCGAGGGGGTCCCCGGTCCGGTCTTCGTCGAGTGCCCGGTCGACCTCCTCTACGACGAGGCGCTGGTGCGCCAGTGGTACGGCGCGGCGGCGCGCGGGGGCGGCCTGGCGGGAGCGGGGAAGCGCTGGTACCTGCGGCGCCACGCGAACCGGCTGTTCCGCGGCGCCGGAGATGGCGGCGCCCGGCGCGCCGAGGCGGGCGGAAATCTCCCGGTAGGCACGCCCGGAGCCGCTCAGATCGCGAAGCTCGCCGCCCGCCTCGCCCGGGCCCGCCGGCCGGTGCTCGTCCTCGGCAGCCAGGCGATGCTGGCGCCGGGGCGGGTCGCGGAGCTCGCGGCGGCCGTCGCGGCGCTCGGCGCGCCGGTCTATCTCGCCGGCGGGGCGCGCGGCCTCCTCGGCGTGGCCCATCCGCTGCAGCTCCGCCACCGGCGGAGAGAGGCCCTGAAGGGCGCCGACCTCGTCCTCCTCGCCGGCATCCCCTCCGACTTCCGGCTCGACTACGGCCGCCAGGTGGGGCGCCGGGCGGAGCTCCTGTCGGTCAACAGGAGCCCCAGCGACCTGGCGCTCAATCGCAAGCCGGACGTCGGGCTCGTGGCCGATCCCTCGGCGGCCCTCATCGCCCTCGCCGGCATCGCGGGCGGGCTCGGCCGGGGCAAGCCCGCGTCCCGCTGGGCGGAGTGGCTGGCCGAGCTCAAGGGCCGCGACGCCGAGCGCGAGCGCGAGATCGACGAGCAGGCGAAGCAGCCGACCGACCACGTCAACCCGCTCTTCCTCTGCCGCGAGATCGACCGCGCGCTGGGGCCCGAGAGCGTCCTCGTCGCCGACGGCGGCGACTTCGTGGCGACCGCCTCATACACCGTCTCGCCGCGGGCGCCGCTCTCCTGGCTCGACCCCGGCGTCTTCGGCACGCTGGGAGTCGGCGGCGGCTTTGCCCTCGGCGCCAAGCTCTGCCGGCCGCAGGCGGACGTCTGGCTGCTCTGGGGCGACGGCGCCTCGGCGCTCTCGCTCGCCGAGTTCGACTCCTTCGCCCGCCACGGCCTGCCGGTCATCGCGGTGGTCGGCAACGACGCCGGGTGGACGCAGATCGCGCGCGAGCAGGTCGAGGTCCTCGGCGACGACGTCGCGACCGTCCTCGCGCGCACCGACTATCACCGGGTGGCGGAGGGCTACGGCGGCCGCGGTCTGCTCGTCTCGCGGCCGGAGGAGGTGCGCCCGGCGCTCGAGGAGGCCCTCGCCCTCGCCCGCGCCGGCCAACCCGTGCTGGTCAACGCCCTCCTCGGCAGGACCGACTTCCGCAAGGGCTCGATCTCGATGTGACCGCGGCGCTCTGGAGTATCCTTACGCCCCGGATCACCCTGACTTTTTCTCCGGGCTGTGGAGGATCTCCCATGCGCACCCCGTTCGCGATCGCCTTCGCCTGCCTCGCCCTCGTCGGAGGAGCCTGCGCCGAGGTCACTGCGGCCGCCGCTCCTCATCCGTTCGACGTCCACGATCTCGTCGCCATGCGGCGCGCCAGCGAGCCGCAGCCGTCGCCCGCCGGCGACCAGGTGGTCTTCCTGCTGCGCTCGACGGACCTCGACGCCAACCGGGGGCGCACCAACCTCTGGCGGGTGAGGATGGACGGCAGCGGCCTCCGCGCCCTCACCCCCGCGAAGGGGAACGACTCGAACCCGCGCTGGTCGCCGGACGGCAAGAGCCTCTACTTCCTCTCCACGCGCTCCGGCTCGTCGCAGGTCTGGCGGATGACCCCCGCGGGAAGCGACGCCGTTCAGGTGACCCGCCTCCCGCTCGACGTCGAGAGCTTCGGCCTCTCGCCCGACGGGCGCCGCCTGGCGCTCAGCATGGAGGTCTTCCCCGACTGCCCGCGCCTCGCCTGCACCCAGGAGCGCCTGGCGGCCAAGGCGAAGCGCAAGTCGAGCGGCGAGTTCTTCGACCACCTCTTCATCCGCCACTGGGACACCTGGTTCGACGGCCGGCGCTCGCACCTCTTCGTGGTGCCCGCCGAGGGAGGGGCGAGCGCCGAGCCGGTCGACCTCTCCCGCGGCATGGACGGCGACGTGCCCTCGAAGCCGTTCGGCGGCCCGGAGGAGTACGCCTTCTCGCCCGACGGCCGCACGGTCGTCTTCTCGATCCGCCTGGCCGGCGAGCACAACCGCGAGGAGCCCTGGTCGACCAACTTCGACCTCTACCAGGTCCCCGCCGACGGCTCGGCGCCGCCGCAGAACCTGACCGCGGCGAACCCGGCCTGGGACACCCGGCCGATCTTCTCGCCGGACGGCAGGAGCCTGATCTACCTCGCCCAGTCGCGCCCCGGTTTCGAGTCCGACCGCTACCGCATCATGCTCCGCGACCTGGCTACGGGATCGACGCGCGAGGTCGCGCCGGCCTGGGACCGCTCGCCCGACGAGCTCTTCCTCTCGGCCGACGGCAAGACCCTCTACGCGATCGCCGCCCAGGTCGGCCAGGTGCCGCTCTTCGCCATCGACGTCGCGACCGGCGGCGTGCGCGAGCTGGTGCGCGAGGGATCGGTGCACGGCGCGGCGCTCGCCGGCGACCGGCTGGTCTTCGGGCTCGACACCATGCGCTCGCCGGTCGACCTCTACTCGGTGGCGGCGGACGGCTCGGACGTCAAGCGGCTGACCGACGTCAACCACGACCGCTTGGCGGCGGCCGAGATGGGGGACTTCGCTCCCTTCCAGTTCGCGGGAGCGAACGGCGACACCGTCCACGGCTGGATCGTCAAGCCGGTCGGCTTCGACGCCGCCAAGCGCTATCCGGTCGCCTTCCTCATCCACGGCGGTCCGCAGGGGTCGTTCCACAACGAGTTCCACTACCGCTGGAACCCCCAGGTGTACACCGGCGCGGGCTACGCGGTGGTGATGATCGACTTCCACGGCTCGACCGGCTACGGCCAGGCGTTCACCGACGCCATCAGCAAGGATTGGGGAGACAAACCGCTGCAGGACCTCCAGAAAGGGCTCGCCGCCGCTCTCGCCCAGAGCCCATGGATGGACGGCGATCGCATCGCGGCCCTCGGCGCGTCCTATGGCGGCTTCATGATCGACTGGATCGCCGGCAACTGGCCCGACCGCTTCCGCTGTCTGGTCGTCCACGACGGCACCTTCGATCAGCGGATGATGTACTACTCGACCGAGGAGCTCTGGTTCCCCGAGTGGGAGCAGGGCGGCCCCTACTGGACGAACCCCGAGGGTCACGAGAAGTACAACCCGGTGCGCTTCGTCGAGCGCTGGAAGACGCCGATGCTGGTCATCCACAGCGCCCTCGACTTCCGCATTCCGGTCACCCAGGGCATCGCCGCCTTCACCGCGGCCCAGCGCCGCGGGATTCCGAGCGAGTTCCTCTACTTCCCGGACGAGAACCACTGGATCCTGAAGCCGGCGAACAGCGTCCTCTGGCACGACACCGTGATCGGGTGGCTGGATAAGTGGTTGAAAAAATAGTGATCTAGCGCCGATGCTCCCCGGACGCCACCCCCGTCCGGGGTGCCGTCCTTTCTTGTCCTCGGGACCCCCCCCAGCGGCAACCATGTCTTATAGCGAGCCGAGCGATGTTGTTTAGCCTGGGAGAGATCGCTATCTCGTCGAGGAGGTAGAGCCGATGAAGCCTCTGATGATGCCGCCCGGCGCCCTGCGCCTGCGTACGCTCTATCCCCTCATCGACGGGGACAATTCCTGCACCTTGATTTACGACCTCGAGCGCAGCGCGGTGCTCGACGTGCCGGAGGAGCTGCAGTTCCATGTCGCCACCGCGCTCGAGAGGGGCGACCTCGACGAGGATCTGCTGGGCTGGCTGGTGAACGAGGACCTCTACACCCTGGAGCGCTTCGCGGACGGCGATGGAGCACAGGATCC
Source organism: Thermoanaerobaculia bacterium (assembly GCA_036560825.1). GTDB lineage: Bacteria > Acidobacteriota > Thermoanaerobaculia > Multivoradales > UBA5704 > DATBQN01. Next base: position 1,709 of record DATBQN010000522.1, on the reverse strand, counting down.
CGACCTCGGCGACGCGACCTGGAGCGGCTTCGCGACACGCGACGGCGAGTTCCACGCCCAGCTCGAGCCGGCGAGCGGGGAAGGTGTCCTGGAGGCGCTCGACGTAGCCTTCAAGCAGGGCATGGGCGCCTCGCGCATCGCCCTGCACCTTTCCTGGGGCGGCGCTTTTCCCGGCGACGAGCTGCTGTCGCGCATCGTCGTGGAAGCGACCCGGCGGGCGGCCTGCGCCCGCCAGGAGGTGCGCTTCGAGCTCGCCCTCGACGCCTGGGCGGTCAACCCGGCGGTCGCCGCCTTCCTCGCCGATCATCCGCGGCTCCAGGTGCGGCTCCACTGCGGCACTTTCCCGGCCCTCGAGCCGGGCTCTGCGCTGCCCGGCGAGGACCGCATCTGGCGCCTCGCGGAGCGCGGGGTCCACCTGCTCTCCGGGATGGCCGGGCGGCTGACCGTCCAATGCGTGCTCGCCGGATCGGCGCGTCTCCATGACCTCTGGACCTGGGCGCGGGACGCCGGGATCCTTCACCTCGACGCGACCCGGCTCGAGCCGGTGTCCTCCGCCGGGGCGGGGTCGGAGCTCCGCCAGTATCGGGGCGACCTCATGGCGATCTGCGAAGAGGTCTCCGCCGCCCTCGAGGACGGCGAAACGCCGATCGAGTATCAGCCGCTCACCCGCGCCGTCCGCAGGCTGATGCGGAGCGAGCCGCTCTCCATGCCGAGCCTCGACCGGAGAACCTTCTCAGCGAGGCCGCAGGGCGGAGCGCCGGCCCTCTCGCCCCAGGAGAGCGACCTGCGCCTGCTGAGCGACATGTGGCTGGGGCTCGACGACGGCGAGGCCGGCGAGGGGATGGACCTCGAGACCGCCGGCGGCGGCGTGCCGTGCACCAACTGCTGGGCCCGCTATATCTGCCATCACAGCCTGCTGGCGACGCCGGCGGCCAACTGCTCCGACCATCGCGAGCCGGCGGCCGAGCGCTGCGCCTGCTGGCGCATCGAGGCCGAGGTGGCACTGCGCCTCTACCACCGCCTGGCCCAGGTCGACGCCCTCGAGGTCCGAAGGCTCTTCGAGGAGGAGGGCGAGCTGCCGATCGACCTCGGCGGTAGGCGGGGCGGGTGGCAACAGAAGGTCGCGTTTTGAATCCGCAGCCCGGGCCGCCGTTTGACAGCGCCCCGGCAGCCCGCTACTCTGGTCTGCATTGACTAAGCGAGAAAGCCAAGGAGGCAGATTCGATGAGCAGGAGTGAGCTACAGCGCTTCCTGGGCGATCTGCGGAGAACCTCCGGCCTGTCGGAGGAGTTCGAGCGCCTCGCTGGCGATCTCGAGGCCCAGGTCCGCTGGGCCCACGAACGCGGTTACGCGTTCGACCGCGAGGAGGCCGCCGAGCTGACAGGCTTCGGCGAGCTCACGGACGAGGAGCTCGAGGAGGCCGCCGGCGGCTGGACCGGAGATCCTCCGCCGCCCTGATCCGGCCGGGATCCATCGCCTTGCGCCGCAGTGGGGTGACCGCGCAGGACCTCCACGTCATACCGGCTCTGGAGCCGTGGATCGAGGTCGTGCGTTCGCGTCTGCCGGAGTATCTGGCAAGCGAGTCCGCTGTCGAGCGCGTCCGACGGGCCGCTCGCCGGTTCCCCTTCGACGGTCTGGGTGCCCTCGAGATCCACCTCGGGCAGGTCGCACCAGCCGCCCGCTTCGTCGATCTCGCCTTCCACCTGCAG
>DATBQN010000521.1:0-1799 GCA_036560825.1 Thermoanaerobaculia bacterium | reverse complement strand
AAGAGGTGGCGCCGGTCCTCTAGAGCCGGCGAGCGAGCCGTGCCGGCTGCCCGCGGGCGGTCTCGGTGGCCGCCGCATGCTGGCCGCCGCCCGCCGCGCGGCACAGGAACAGGCCCCGTCCATGTCCATGAGCGTCGCCATCTCGAGCTTCGAGCTCCACCTGCCCTCCGCCCGCAGCCTCAAGGACAAGCGGCGGGTGGTCAAGTCGCTGGTCGAGCGCATCCATTCGCGCTATCGCGTCTCGGTCGCCGAGACCGATTACCACGACCTCCACCAGCGGGCGGAGATCTCGCTCGCGGTGGTCGCCACCGCCGAGGCCGAGCTCGAGCGCATGCTCGACGACGTCCACCGGCTGGTCGACGCCCTGCCCGAGGCGTTCCTCACCCGCTGGGAGCCGCAGATCTTGACGGGGGTGCGATGAGCCGGCGCACCGATCGCGTCGCGGACGTCCTGCGGGCCGAGATCGCGGACCTCCTGCTGACCGCGGTCCACGACCCGCGGATCAAGCTGGTGACGGTGACCGAGGTCGCCGTCACCCCGGACCTCCGCCGCGCCGTGGTCAAGGTCTCGGCGCTGGGCGAGGAGAAGGATCGGGAGGCGGCCGTCGAGGGCCTGCGGCACGCCCGCGGGTTCCTCCGCACGGAGCTCGCCCGCCGCCTGAAGACGATGCGGGTCACCCCGGAGCTCGTCTTCGAGCTCGACCGCGGTGCCGAGCAGAGCCAGAAGATCGCAGACCTCTTGGAGAGCCTCCATGGGCCAGACGAAAGCTCCTGAAGACCTGTTGAAGAAGATCCGGCAGGGGAACCGTTTTCTCCTCACCAGCCACGTCTCCCCGGACGGCGACGCCATCGGCTCCGAGCTGGGGCTCGCCCGCCTGCTGCGCAAGCTGGGCAAGGGGGCGGTGGTGTGGAACCGCGACGCCACCCCCTCGGTCTACCAGCCGCTGCCCGGCAGCGAGCGCATCCACACCGGAGAGGAGCCGCCGGCGGGCTTCCCCGAGGTGTTCGACGGCATCATCGTCCTCGAGTGCCCGAGCCCCGACCGCACCGGGCTCGAGGAGCACCTGAAGACGCTGCCCATCGCCAACATCGACCACCACCTGGGCAACCAGCACTACGGCGCCGTCAACTGGGTCGACTCGGCGGCGCCGGCGGTGGGCGAGATGATCTTCCGCCTGGCGCAGACGCTCAAGGTGGCGATCGACCCGGAGACCGCCTCGGCCCTCTACCTCTGCCTGGTCACCGACACCGGCGGCTTCCGCTTCTCGAACGCCACTCCGGCCGCCTTCGAGGCCGCCGCGGCGCTGGTGCGCGAGGGGGCGCAGCCGGAGCAGGTCTCGCAGTGGCTCTACGAGAGCCAGCCGCTGCCCGTCCTCCGGCTGCTCACCGAGATGCTGCAGACGCTCGAGCTCCACGAGGAGGGGCGCATCGCGACCGCCCGCCTGGACGCCGCGATGTTCGCGCGCGCCGGCGCCGCCCCCGGCGATGCCGAGGGCCTCATCGACTACCCGCGCTCGATCGCCGGCGTCGAGGCCGTGGCGCTCGTCCGCCAGCGCGAGGACGGCCAGTTCAAGGTCTCGCTGCGCAGCCGCGGCGAGGTCGACGTCGAGAAGATCGCCCGCCACCACGGCGGCGGCGGCCACCGCAACGCCGCCGGCTTCTCGATCGCCGACCCCACGGACGCCCTCACCCTGCAGCAGAAGGTGGTCGCCGAGCTGGCCGCGGCCCTCGCGTAAACCGTTCATGGAAACGAGGACGAAAGTGCTCTGTCATTCTGAGCGCAGCGAAGAATCTGGGGGC
>DATBQN010000520.1:0-2798 GCA_036560825.1 Thermoanaerobaculia bacterium | reverse complement strand
CCGCCGCGGCGGCGCCGACCTGGTCGGTCAGCCACGAGAACAGCGCCGTGCCGGCGTTGCGCATGTCGGCGACCGTCCTCTTCTGCTTGGCCTTCTGCAGCGCGTCCAGGAAGTTGGGGATCAGCAACGCCGCGATGATGCCGATGATCGCGACGACGATCAGCAGCTCGATCAGGGTGAATCCCCTCTCCCGGTTCCGGATTCTGTTGATCATTTTGATCTCCCTCGCTCATTTCCCTGCAAGATTTCCCTGCAAGGGCCCGCGGGAAATTCCATGGGCTGTTGGCGGGAGGCATAGAGCAGTCTCCATGCCAGCCCCCAAATGAGCGCAACCCCTTTGTTTTCAGTAAGAAAAATCCGCGGCAGACCAAAAAGTGGCGGCGGCTCCTGGCAGTAAGTGTCAGGCGTCGGCGGGCCTCAGAGGGCGAGACGGCGGACCACGTCGGCGTACAAGGCGACGCCGTCGACGAATCCCGGCAGCGCCATGCGCTCGTTCGCGTTGTCCACCTGGAGCGTGTCGGTGTTCATGATGAGGAAGGGCGAGAAGCCGTAGGAGGGAATTCCAGCCTGGCGGAAGAAGCGCGAGTCGGTGGCGGTCCAGGAGAGGAACATGGGTCCGGAGACCGCCTCCGGATAGCGGTGCTCGATCTCGGCGTAGATGGCGTCGAGAGCCGGATGGCGGATGGGGCTGCCGTGGCGAGCGACCGGGAGCTCGCTCCAGGTCACGGCGAAGCCGCGAATCATCCATGGCGGCAGGAGCTCGTCGCGCACCGCGGCCAGCTCGACGCCCGGCAGCAGATGGAGCTTGACGTCGAGCTGCCAGCCGCCGCCCTCCGCGGGGAGCAGGCGGAACGGCACCGTCTCGTTGCGGAACATCGACTGCATGTAGGGCGGCAGCTTCTTGAACGCCACCGGATCGTGGAGCAGGCGCTCGGGGTGCGAGAGCAGGTCCTTGATCTCCCGGCTGTCGCGCGAGGCGGCGTAGTGGGTCAGGAACTCGCGCACCTCGGGGACGAGGGAGAGGCCGGTCACCGCCGCATGTCCCTCCTTCGAGAGCAGGTCGCGGAGATCCTCGAGCGGCTTCTTGTCGGGCGAGCAGATGGCGACCTCGACGAAATGCTTCTGCGCGAACTCCGTCCCCCAGTACTTGATGTCGCTCCGCGTCCGCGCCTCGACCGTCCCGCCCTCGGTCAGTACGGCCCAGAACCGGCGGACGAGCTCGGGGTGCTGGCCCAGGATCCACTGCGTGCCGAGGAAGCTGCCGTACTCCTCGCCGCCGGTGGCGAGGAACATCACCGAGCGCTTGAGCCGCTTGCCGCTCTTCTTGAGCGCGATCATCGACTCGAGCTGGGCGATCGCCACGCTCTTCATGTCGAAGACGCCGCGGCCGTAGATCCAGGGCAGCTCGATCCGCCCCTCGAAGGGCGGCACGAACCACTCGCGGGGATCGACCGGCGTGACGTCGATGTGATTGTGGAGGACGAGCGCCCGCGGGTCGTCGCCCTCGAGGATCGCCCACAGATTCGCATGGCGGCCGTCGAGGTGCTCGAGATGCGACGGGATGCCGGCCTCGGCGAGGCGCGCGGCGAGGAAGCGCGCGCCGGCCACCTCGTCGCCCGTCGTCGGGCTGGTGTCGACGCGGACGTAGTCCCGGAAGAGCTTGACCACGGGAAGGCTCGGGTAATCGGTGCGGATCCACTGCTCGCTCGCCCGCGCCCGCAGCGGCCGGTCGACGTAGGCGACGAGCCCCCAGGCGACGGCCGCGACCAGCGCGAGGCTGCCGTAGAGGGCGACGCGGGCGGCCATCCGCCGCCGGCGCTCGAGCTGTCCTTGCTGCATGGCGGAGGATGATACCCGAGCGGCGGCCGGGGCCGTCGCCCGCGATATGCTGCGGCCCTTCATGCTGAGAAACGAGCCGCCGGCGACTCCTTCCGACGCCGAGGCGAGGGCGAGGCTCGTCTGGCTGCCGCCCGCCGTCGCCGCGTCGGCCGGCCTCGCCTACCTCGCGGCCGAGCTCTACACCCTCGGGCACCCCGGCTTCCCGCTCGACGACAGCTTCATCCATCTCCAGTTCGCGAAGAACCTGGCGGCCGGGCGCGGCCTCTCCTACAACCCGGGCGACATCGTGACCGGCTCGACGGCGCCGCTGTGGACGGCGCTCCTCGCCCTTCTCTTCTACCTGCCGGGGAGCGTCTTCCTGTGGGCGAAGCTCGCCGGCATCGCGCTCTCCGCCGCCGGCGCCGACGCCACCCGGCGCCTCGGGCGGGATCTCGGTCTCGCGCCGGCTCTCGCCCTCCTCGCCGCGCTGGTGACGGCGATCACCGGACCGCTCGCCTGGGCGGCGGTCTCGGGAATGGAGGTGCCGCTCTTCGTCGTCCTCTCGCTCTGGGGGATGATCCTCCACGGCCGCGAGCGGGCGGCGGGCGGCGAGGCGCGGCCGCCGCTCAGCCTCGCCGTTCTCGCGCTCGGCGCGCTCGCCCGGCCAGAGGGGCTCCTGCTCCTCGCCCTGGCGGTCGCCGACCGTCTGCTCGTCTTCCGCCGTCCGCCGGAGAGCCCAGAGGGCGCGGAGGAGACCGGTCTCGTCTGGGCGCGCGTTCCCTGGCGACGGCTGGCGATCGGCCTCCTCCTCGCGGCCCTCGTCCTCGCCGGCCCGCTCCTCTTCTACCGCCTCGCCGGCGGCACCTTCCTCCCCACCACCTACGCCGCCAAGGGCGCGGCGGTGCGGCGCCTGCTGCCGAGCGCCAGCTACCTGAACGTCATCCTCGGCATCCTCTTCGTGCCGCAGCCGTTCACCATGC
>DATBQN010000519.1:0-2837 GCA_036560825.1 Thermoanaerobaculia bacterium | reverse complement strand
TGCTCGCGCAGCTCGCGGTTCTCGTCGGTCAGCCGGCGCTGTTCGAGGCCCTTCCGGAGGGTGAGCAGCACCTCCTCGTTCTTGAACGGCTTCGGGATGTAGTGGAAGGCCCCCTCGCGCATGGCGTCGATGGCGCTCTCGATCGACGAATAGGCGGTGATCACGACGACCACCTGCGCGGGGTCGCGCTGGCGGATCTGGCGCAGCACCTGCTGGCCCGAGAGGCCGGGGAGCATGAGGTCGAGGAGGACGAGGTCCACCTCCTCGCGGTCGAGGATCTCGAGCGCCTCCTCGCCGGTGCGGGCGGAGAGGGTGGCGTGGCCCTCGCGCCGGACGAGCGAGGTGAGCACGTCCTGCAGCACCTCTTCGTCGTCGACGATCAGGATGGTCATGCGCGAGGGCTCGGGCGGGCGCTTCGCCGGGAGGCTCGGCGCCTCCGGGATCTCGACCGCCGCCCGCTCGGCGTAGGTCGCCGGGCTGGAGACCTGCGGGCTCATGCCGCCACCTCGGGCTGCAGCGGCAGCTCGACGACGAAGCAGGCGCCTTGGCCCGGCGGGCTGCTCGCCCGGAGGTCGCCGCCGTGGCGGCGGACGATATCGTAGCTGATCGTGAGGCCGAGGCCGGTGCCGCCGCGGGTGAGCTTGGTGGAGAAGAAGGGCTGGAAGATCTTCTCCAGACGCTCGGGCGGGATGCCGGGGCCGGTGTCGCCGACCGCCACCCGCGCCAGGCCGGCCGCGGACTCGACGACCACGGTCAGCCGGCCGCCCTTCTCGGCCATGGCGTCGGCGGCGTTGGCGACCAGGTTGGTGAACACCTGCTGCAGCTCGCCGTCGCAGCCGATCACCACCACCGCGTCGGCGGGCTGCCGGAAGTCGACAGCGATCCCCCGGCGGGTCAGCCGGTCGCCGAGCAGCTCGATCGCCTCGGCGACCACCGGGGCGATGGCGAGGGGCCGGCGCTCGCCCGCCTTGTTGCGCGCGAACTCGAGCAGGTTGTTGACGATGCGCGCGGCGCGGAAGGTCTGGCGCTCGACCTTCTTCAGGATCTCGTAGCGCGGGTCGGTCTCCGCGGTGTCCGAGAGGAGCATCTGAGCGTAGCTCGAGATGCCGGTGATCGGCGTGTTGACCTCGTGGGCGACGCCGGCGGCGAGCATCCCCAGGGCGGCCAGGCGGTCTTTGTCCTTGAGGGCGTTCTCCATCGCCACCCGCTCGGAGACGTCGTGGACGACGAGGATGCGCAGCCGCCCCTCGCCGGAGCCAATCCCCGGCAGGTCCGGGCCGGAGAAGTCGGCCATGGAGACCTGGAGGTAGCGTTCGGCGGTGCGGTCCGCGCCCTGGGTGTCGCAGTAGGCGACCTCGACGGGCGCCCCGCCGGTGGGCGGCAGCTCGATCGGCAGCGCCTGGGCGAGCGCCCGGCCGACGAGCTCCTCGCGCCCGCGCCCGGCGAGCGCCGCGAAGGCGGCGTTGACCGAGACCATCCTGCCGTCCGGGTCGACCACCGCGATGCCGGCCGGCGAGGACTCGAAGATCCCCTCGGTGTAGCGCTTGAGGCGGATCACCTCCTGCAGCTGGTCCTGCAGGCGCCCGAGGAGCTGCGCGTTCTCGATCGCCAGGGCGGCCTGGGTGAGGAGATGGCGGACGAGCTCGACGTCCTCGCTGTTGAGCGGGTTCTGGTCCGCCTTGTAGCCGGCGAGCGCGATGCCCACGCGGGTCCCCAGGACGGAGAGCGGGAAGGCGTAGCGGTAGCCGGCGACGAAGAGGTGCTGGGCGGGCGACATCGACTCGGCGGGGAGCGCGACGCCCGAGATTCGCCGCACGTCCTCGCGCCACAGCTCCTCGCCGAGGACGTCGAGCGGCAGGCTCTCCGGCAGCCGCGACTCCGGCCGCACCGCGACCAGGCTCTCGCCGCGGACCAGGTAGAGGTTGACCCGCTCGATCGCCACCCCCTCCTCGACCTGGCGCAGGAGCGCCGTGCAGAGCTGCCCCAGGTCGCGCTCGAGGAGGAGCTCGCGGCCCAGCCCGGAGAGCGCCCGGCGCTTGCCGAAGGTGCTCCGGTAGTGGAGGCGCTCGAGGGCCGAGGAGAGGCTCCGGCGGGTGGGCACGAGGAGCGCCGCGATCCCCAGGCCGGCGGAGAAGGAGAGCAGGTTGCGCGCCGCCGCGAGCTCCGGGGAGACGCCGCGGACGATGGCGAGGTTGACCAGCGAGAAGCCGATGAGGCCGAGGAGGAGCGTCAGGGTCGCCGAGATGGTGTCGCGGACGATCACCTCGATGTCCCACAGCTTGTAGCGCAGGATGGCGTAGGCGAAGGTGATCGGCACCAGGGCGAGCGGCGCCACGGCGACCGCGGCGAGGAGCGGCGGCCGGGGCAGGCCGAGCAGGTACGGCGTCACGTAGAGGACGAAGAAGGGGAGGTATCCCCCGGCCATGCCGAAGGCGATCCAGCGCAGCTGGCGCTGCTGCTCCCAGCCGGTCGATGCCGCCCACTGCAGCGCCGGCCGAGCGAGCCGCCAGCCGAGGATCGCGATCGAGGCGGGGAGGAAGATCACCAGGTGGGCGATCTCGAGCTGGTCCAGGGCGACGAGCGAGGCGTAGGTCGGCCGGCCGAAGAGGAAGCGGCCGTGGAAGAGGAAGACGTCGAGCTGGAGCGCGACGAGGACGGCGGCGGGCAGATAGACGAAGGCGAGCCCGCGGCGCAGCCGGCCTCTCTCGGCCAGCCGGCCGAGCGGGCTCGGGAAGACGAGGAAGAAGTGGAGCGTGAGCGCCGGCAGGAGGAGGCGCGCGAGCTCGTCGCCGCTGAAGACCACCCGGTAGAGGCCGTCGGCCGGCGGCACCGGGGTG
>DATBQN010000518.1:0-2149 GCA_036560825.1 Thermoanaerobaculia bacterium | reverse complement strand
CTTGATCTGCATCGCATTGGACCCCACCGCGATGTCGGCGATGGTGGAATCCTCGGTCTCCCCGGAGCGGTGCGAGATCACGGCCGTGTAGCCCGCGCGCTTGGCCATCTCGATCGCCTCGAAGGTCTCGGTGAGCGTGCCGATCTGGTTGATCTTGATGAGGATCGAGTTGGCCACGCCGCGCTTGATGCCCTCGGCGAGGATGCGCGGGTTGGTGACGAAGATGTCGTCGCCCACCAGCTGCACGCGGCCGCCGAGCTCGGCGGTCATCGCCTGCCAGCCGTCCCAGTCGCTCTCGGCGAGGCCGTCCTCGATCGACACCAGCGGATAGGCGTCGAGCCACTCGCGGTAGAGGGCGATGAGGTCGGCGCTCGCGAGACCGCTCCGCGTCTCGCCGGCGAGCGCGTAGGTCGGCGGCCGAGCGGACGCGCCGGCCTTGCCGCTCCCCGTCTCGACCAGCTCGCCCGCCGCGACGTCGATGGCGAGCGCCACGTCGCGCCCCGGCCGGTAGCCGGCGCGCTCGATGGCGGCGACCAGGAGGTCGAGCGCCTCGCGGTTGTGCGCCAGGTCGGGCGCGAAGCCCCCCTCGTCGCCCACCGCCGTGGTCAGGCCGCGCTCCTTCAACACCCCCTTGAGCGTGTGGTAGATCTCGACCCCGGCGCGGAGCGCCTCCGAGAAGGTGTCGAAGCCGATCGGCACCAGCATGAACTCCTGGACGTCGACCGAGTTGTCGGCGTGGGCGCCGCCGTTGAGGACGTTCAGCAGCGGCACCGGGAGGACGGTCGAGCCCGGGCCGCCCAGATAGCTGTAGAGCGGCAGCCCGGCGGCCTCGGCGGCGGCCTTGGCGACGGCGAGCGAGGCGCCGAGGATGGCGTTGGCGCCCAGGCGGCTCTTGTCGGGCGTGCCGTCGAGGTCGATCAAGGCGGCGTCGACGAGCGCCTGGTCGCGCGCGTCCATGCCGGAGAGGGCCGGCGCGATCTCCTGCTCGACGTTGGCGACGGCGCGCGACACCCCCTTGCCGCCGAAGCGCTCGCCGCCGTCGCGCAGCTCGAGCGCCTCGCGGCTGCCGGTCGAGGCGCCGGACGGCACCGCGGCGCGGCCGAGGGCGCCGCTCTCGAGCAGGCAGTCCACCTCGATCGTGGGGTTGCCCCGCGAGTCGAGGATCTCCCGCGCCGCGATGTCGTCGATGCCGAACATGCCCCTCACCTCACCCGTGTCCGCGCCGCTCGCCGTGAACCCGCCGCTCTCCGTGATCTACGCCTGTAGTGCAGAGGTTAGCGGGAACCTCCCGCCGTCACAAGCGTTTTCGCCACTTTCGTGCCGCCGGCCGCCGGCCGTGCGGAGCCCGTTCCACGCGCCGGGGCACCTCGCGGGCACCTGGTAGACTCGTCCACGGAGCGAGCCGAGCGCGAGACCATGCCCCTGTTCCGCCGAAAAAAGCGCCTGCAGCCGCCGATGACGGCGCGGCTCCTCCACGTCGGCGCCGGCCGCTCGCGGCTCGACGGCTGGGTGAACGTCGACCTCCAGGCGCTGCCCGGGGTCGACGTGGTGGCCGACGTCACCCAGGGCCTGCGGTTCACCGGCGTCGAGGCGATCTTCGCCGAGCACTTCATCGAGCACCTGCCGGTCGCCGCGGCGATCGGCTTCCTCCTCGAGGCGCACCGCGTGCTGGTCGACGGCGGCTGGCTCCGCCTGTCGACGCCGAACCTCGACTGGGTGTGGGTGACCCACTACCGGCTGGACCTCGAGCCGGAGGGAAAGCGCACGGCGGCCATCGCCATGAACCGCGCCTTCCACGGCTGGGAGCACCAGTTCATCTGGAACCGCGAGCTCCTCGGCGAGGCGCTCGCGGCGTGCGGCTTTTCGCCGATCCGCTGGTGCCGCCACGGCGAGAGCGAGCTTGACGTCTACCGCGGCATCGAGCGTCACGAGACCTACCCGGACGCTCCCGAGCTGCCCCACGTCGTCATCGCCGAGGCTTCTAAAGGAGCGCCGCAGCCCGACCGGCTGGCGGCGCTCCGCGAGGTGCTGATGCGCGACTTCCTCATGCACCAGAAGGGGTAGCCGCGCGGCGCGGGTCTGATCCTGCCGCCGGCGGCTTCGGCGGAGTAGAATCCCTTTCAGCGCTCAGCTCTCTTACCGTCGATCG
>DATBQN010000517.1:0-2748 GCA_036560825.1 Thermoanaerobaculia bacterium | reverse complement strand
ACGGGATCGTCCAGGAAGTAGGTGAAGTTCGAGAACAGGTCGAGGCTCGAATAGAGCCCGAAGACGCGCAGGCGGGTGATCGAGGTCTCGCTTCCGCGGCGGAAATCGGCGGAGAGGCTGACGCGATCCGCGTCCCCACCGTCCGAGGGGTCGATCGTCCCGAAGCGCGAGAGGATGCCCTCGTCGATCGCCCGCCGGGGCACCTGGTCGGTCGAGTTCCACCTGCCGCTGTAGCCCATCGCCGAGACGGTATAGCCGTTGGCGGCGTCGCCGCGGTTGTAGCGCAGGACGCCGTTGAATTTCTTGTAGCCGTCCGGGTTCACCCAGGGGCCGTCGTCCCGCGAGATTTCGAGGCCGCCGAGGAGGTCGCCCTCGCCGATCTTCTGCGAGGCGGCGGCGAAGGCGCGGCCGTAGCCGTCGGTGCCCGGGGTGAGCTCGGCGAGCGCCTTGGGGAGCGAGGTGAGGTACTCGATGTCGGCGGCGCCGGCGGCCGAGAAGTCGCCGTCGCGGGCGTCGTAGGGGCCCTTGCGGTAGGACACCGAGTCGACCAGCTCCGGGATGAGGAAGTTGATGTCGCTGTAGCCCTGGCCGTGGCCGTGGGAGGGCATGTTGACGTCGATGCCGTCGACCGTGATGCGGAAGTCGGTGCCGTGGTCGAGGTTGAAGCCGCGGGCGTAGTACTGGTTGGCCTTGCCGCTGCCGCTGTGCTGCGTGATGACGACGCCCGGCACCGTCTCCAGCACCTCGCCGGGCCGCAGCACCGGCCGCTTCTCCAGATCCTCGTGCCCGGTCACCCCCTCCGTCGCCGAGTCCGCCGTGCCCACGAGGTCGGAGGCGCGGCCGGTGACGTCGATCTGCTCGTAGATCCGGAGCTTCTCGGGCGGCGGCGCGGCGGCGCCGGGCGGCTGTTCGTCCGGCTTCTTCTTGTCCTTGTCCTTCGCCTTGTCCGGAGCGCTGCTCGCGGGCGCGCCCTGGACCGCGGCATCGGCCGCCTCCGGGCTCGCGGGCGGCTGGGCGGGCGGAGCGTCCTGGGCGAGCGCCCATCCTGGGACGGCCAGCGCGCCGACGAGCGAGAGGATCACGAGGAGGGTCGGCATCACAAGAAATCGCGCCCGCAGGATAGCTCAGAGGATGGAGCCGGCGTCTCTTGCGGCGGCGGCTCGCCACAAATACGGAGCCGGCCCCGGCGCGGACGACCGGGCTCGTCCTCCGGTAGCATCGGTATCTCGTCGAGACGCGGCGGGCCGGGGTCTCGGCATCGCCCGCGTCGCTCCATCAGCTCACGGTCTACCTGCGGCTGGTTGACGTGCCCCTGCCGCCCATCTACGGGCCGACGGCGGACGAGCGGATGTGAGCACGGCGGCGCGGCGACGGTACTATGTGCCCATGCGCTCCCGCGAGCGGGCGGTGGATCTCCCCAGCCTCGACGTCCTGGTGGTGGACGACGAGCCCGGCATCCGCCGGACGATGACCCTCCACCTCGAGGGGCGCGGCCACCGGGTGGCGAGCGCCGCCTCGGCCGCCGAGGCCCTGCGCCTCGCCGGCGGGGCGCGCTTCGACGTCGTCTTCCTCGACCTGCGCCTGGGGACCGAGTCGGGCCTCGACCTCCTGCCGCGCCTGACCGCCCTCGATCCCCAGCTCAAGGTCGTCGTCATCACCGCCTACGCCTCGGTCGAGACGGCGGTCGAGGCGATGCGCCTCGGCGCGCGCGACTACCTGGCGAAGCCCTTCACCCCCGAGCAGATCGACCTCGCGCTCGGCAAGGTCACCGATCTGGCGCGGCTCGAGCGGCGGGTCGAGGCGCTCGAGGGGACGCTCGACGAGGTCGACCCGCTGGCCCTCGACAGCGCCTCGCCGGCGATGCGCGAGGTGCTCTCGATCGTCCACCAGGTGGCGGCCTCCGACGTGCGCCTTCTCCTCCGCGGCGAGAGCGGCACCGGCAAGGGGGTGATCGCGCGCGCCGTCCACCGCCTCTCGGCGCGCCGCGAGCGGCCGTTCGTCACCGTCTCCTGCCCGGCGCTCCCCGCCGAGCTCCTGGAGAGCGAGCTCTTCGGCCACGTGCGCGGCGCCTTCACCGGCGCCGGCCGCGACAACCCGGGCCGCGTGGCGCTGGCGGAAGGAGGGACGCTCCTCCTCGACGAGATCGGCGACCTGCCGCTCGCCCTCCAGCCCAAGCTCCTGCGCTTCATCCAGGACCGCGAGTACGAGCGCGTGGGCGACCCGGCGCCGCGCCACGCCGACGTGCGCATCCTGGCGGCCACCAACCGCGACCTCGAGCAGGCGGTGGCCGAAGGGCGCTTCCGCGAGGACCTCCTCTACCGCCTGAACGTCATCACCCTAGAGATCCCGCCGCTGCGCAACCGCCGCGAGGACGTCCTCCTCTTAGCCGACCGCTTCCTCGCCCTCTGCGGCCGCGAGGTGAGGAAGCCCGCCCTGCGCTTTTCGGATGAGGCCCGCCGCGCCCTCTTAGCTCATACCTGGCCGGGCAACGTCCGCGAGCTGAGGAACGCCGTCGAGCGCGCCGCGATGCTGGCGCCAGGCAACGAGGTAGGCCCCGAGAACCTCGGCCTGGGAGCGGGCCCGCGCGGAGGGAAGACAGGAGTCGGCGGCGCAGCCGTGGGCGATCTCGTCCCGCTCAGCGCCGTCGAGGAAGAGCACGTGCGCCGCGTCCTCGCCCGCACCAGCTCGCTAGCCGAGGCCGCGAGCGTCCTGGGGATCGATCAGGCGACGCTCTGGCGGCGGCGGAAG
>DATBQN010000516.1:0-4448 GCA_036560825.1 Thermoanaerobaculia bacterium | reverse complement strand
GAGCTCCGGCTCCTCGCGCGCGTCGGGCGCTCCGACCCGGCGAGCCTCGCCGCCTACGAGGCGTCGCGCGGCTACGAGGGCCTGCGCCGCGCGCTCGCGCTCGGGCCCGCCGCCGTGCGCGACGAGGTCACGGCGTCTCGGCTCGTCGGTCGCGGCGGCGCCGCGTTCTCGGCCGGCAGGAAGTGGGCCGCGGTCGCCGCGCAGGAGGCGCGCCCGCACTACCTCGTCTGCAACGCCGACGAGTCGGAGCCCGGCACCTTCAAGGACCGCCTGCTCATGGAGGCCGATCCGCACCAGCTCCTCGAGGGCTGCGCCATCTGCTGCTACGCGGTCTCCGCCGCCACCTGCTACGTCTACATCCGCGGCGAGTACACCGAGGCGGCGCGCATCCTGGAGGCGGCGATCAGGGAGTGCTATCAGGCCGGCATCCTGGGGGACAGCGTCCTCGGCTCCGGCTTCAAGCTCGACGTCACCCTCCACCGCGGCGCCGGCGCCTACATCTGCGGCGAGGAGACCGGCATGCTCGAGTCGCTCGAGGGCAAGCGCGGCCAGCCGCGGGTGAAGCCGCCGTTCCCGGCGGTGGTCGGCGCCTTCGGGGCGCCCACCGTGATCAACAACGTCGAGACGCTCGCCAACGTCCCCCACATCCTCACCCGCGGCGCCGACTGGTTCAAGTCGATCGGCACCGACGCCAGGAACACCGGCCCCAAGCTCTACGCCATCTCCGGCCACGTCGAGCGGCCGGGGACCTACGAGTTCCCCATCGGCATCACCTTCCGCGAGATGCTCGAGGCCGCCGGCGGCATGTGGAAGGGCGGCCGCCTCAAGGCGTTCATCCCCGGCGGCGCCTCGGCGCCGATCCTGCCGGCCGAACAGATCGACATCAGGATGGACTTCGACACCGTCGCCAAGGCCGGCTCCATGCTGGGCTCGGCGGCGGTCATCGTCATGGACGACACCACCTGCCTGGTGCGCGCCGTCGCCCGCCTGGCGAAGTTCTTCAACCACGAGTCGTGCGGCCAGTGCACGCCGTGCCGCGAGGGGACCAACTGGCTGGAGCTCCTCCTCAAGCGCATCGAGCACGGCGAGGGGCGTCCCGGGGACCCCCAGCTCCTCCTCTCGATCTGCAAGAACATCGGCGGCAACTCGCTCTGCGCCCTGGGCGACGCGGCGATCGGGCCGGTGCGCTCGCTGGTGCAGACCTTCGGCGCCGAGATCGACCTCCATCTCCCCAGGAATGGTTCAACGGGCGGCTGCCCCTACCCCCACCGCCGCTACTTCGCCGGAGCCTGAGACCCGTGCCCACCGTCACCATCAACGACCGCGCCGTCGAGGTCCCCAAGGGCACCAACGTGATCGAGGCCGCCCAGAAGGTGGGCGTGCAGATCCCCCACTACTGCTACCACCCGCGCCTCTCGGTGGTCGGCCAGTGCCGCATGTGCCTGGTCAAGCTCGAGGGCAACCCGAAGCTGCAGACCGCCTGCTCGACGACGGTCGAGAAGGACGGCATGGCGGTGCGCACCGACACCCCCGAGGTCGCCGAGTCGGTCGCCGGGATCATGGAGTTCCTCCTCATCAACCATCCGCTCGACTGCCCGATCTGCGACCAGGCGGGCGAGTGCGGCCTCCAGGACTACTCCTTCAAGCACGGCCAGGCCTTCTCGCGCTTCCAGTTCGAGGACAAGCGCACCTATCCCGGCCGCGAGCGCATCCCGCTCGGCGCCAACGTGATGCTCAACATGAACCGGTGCATCCAGTGCACCCGCTGCGTGCGCTTCACCCAGGAGATCGCGGGGACCGGCGAGATCGGCTTCTTCAACCGCGGCGCGCGCACCGAGATCGGCACCTTCCCGGGCCGCGAGCTGGCGAACGAGCTCGCCACCTGCGTGGTCGACATCTGCCCGGTGGGCGCCTTGACCTCGACCCGCTTCCGCTTCGCCGAGCGCGTCTTCTACCTCGACAAGAAGCCGTCGATCTGCACCGGCTGCGAGGTCGGCTGCAACGTCACCGTCGAGCACCGCCGCGGCGACGTCAAGCGCTACAAGCCGCGCTTCAACCCCGAGGTCAACGACTACTGGATGTGCGACTACGGGCGGAGCTCGTTCGAGCGTTACAAAACGGTGCCGCGCCTCACCGCGCCGCGCCGCCGGCTGCGAGCTTCCGAGCCGCCGGCCTTCCTCGCCTGGAAAGACACCCTGGACGCCGTCGCCGTGCGCCTGCGCTCCGATCCCGAGTCGCGCGGCGGCGAGATCGCTTTCCTCGGCTCGTCCTTCCTCTCCTGCGAGGAGGCCTTCCTCTTCGCGCGACTGGCCGAGCTCGCCGGCGCCGCGCCTGCCGGCGTCCCGGTCGACGCGGGGCCCAAGCGGACGATCCCCAACCTCAAGGGCGGCATCTCGGGGGTCGAGGCCGGCCCCAACCGGCGCGGCGCCGAGCTCGCGGGCCTCGCCGCCCCCGCCGGCGCCTCGATCACCGCCGAGGACCTCCTCGCGGGCGACGCCGCGGCGCGCTGCGCGGTGCTCGTCGTCGCCGACGGCGACTTCGGCGCCGCGGCCCACGACGCGGCGGCCGTGGCGCGCCTCCGCCAGGCCGGGTTCCTCGTCGTCTTCGGCTGGGCGGACTCGCCGCTCGCCCAGGCCGCCGACCTCGCCCTGCCGCTCGCCCACCACGCCGAGAAGGATGGCACCTTCGTCAACGTCGAATGGCGCCTGCAGCGCTTCCGCCGCGCCTTCCCGCCGCCGGGCCAGGTGCGCTCCGGCGTCGAGGCGCTGGGCGACCTCCTCGCCCGCTTCGAGACCGGCTGGGAGAATCTGACCGCTGCTGCCGCCTTCGGGCGCCTGGCCGAGGCCGTTCCGGCCTTCGCCGGCCTCGCCTTCGACCGCCTGCCGGCCGAGGGCGTCGAGCTGGCAGTAACGGAAGCTCCGCCGGAGACGCTGCCGCACGACCTCAGGACGGAGCAGATCTCGGGATGAGCCCCGATCTCGCGGCGAGCCTAGCGCCCAGTCTGGCGGAAACTGCGATCAAGATGGCCGTCACCCTGGCGCTCCTCATCAACGTCGTCCCGGTGATGCTCTGGGTGGAGCGGCGCGGCAGCGCCCTCATGCAGGACCGCCCCGGCCCCAACCGGCTGGGGCCGCTCGGGCTCTTCCAGGGCCTCGCCGACGCCATGAAGTTCATGTTCAAGGAGGACGTCACGCCGGCAGCCGTCGACCGCGTCATGTTCCTCTCGGCGCCCGTCCTCGCCCTCCTGCCGGCCCTCACCACCTTCAGCGTCATCCCCTTCGGGCCCGATCTCATCTTCCATGGCAGGACCATCCCCCTCCTCGTCGCCGACACCGACGCCGGCGTGCTCCTCTTCCTCGCCCTCGCGAGCCTCGGGGTCTACGGCCTGGTGATGGCGGGCTACGGCTCGAACAACAAGTTCTCGCTCCTCGGCTCGATCCGCGCCAGCGCCCAGCTCATCAGCTACGAGCTCGCGCTCACCCTCTCGGTCGTCGCGGCGATCCTCCCGGTGGGCTCCTTCCGCCTCCCCGACGTCATCGCCTACCAGCAGGCGCACACGTGGAGCGTCCTGCCGCAGATCCTCGGCTTCGGCGTCTTCGTCGTCGCCTCCTTCGCCGAGACCAACCGGCTCCCCTTCGACCTCTCGGAGGCGGAGTCGGAGCTCATCGCCGGCTTCCACACCGAGTACAGCGCCATGCGCTTCGCCACCTTCTTCATGGCGGAGTACATCTCCATGACCTCGCTCGCGGCGCTCGGCGTGACGCTCTACTTCGGCGGCTGGACGCTACCCGGCGTCCACCTCGGCCACGGCTGGATCGGCGCCCTCCTCGGGCTCGCCATCCTCATGGCCAAGGTCGGCGTGGCGCTCGCGGTCTTCGTCTGGGTGCGCTGGACCTTCCCGCGCTTCCGCTACGACCAGCTCATGCGGCTCGGCTGGAAGGTGCTGCTGCCGATCGCTATCGCCAACTTCATCCTCGTCGCCGTGCTGACGCTCTCGGGGGTGCTGTAGTGAGCCTCCGCCTGAGACCGGCGAGCGAGGGCATCGCGAGAGCGGCCGATCTCGCGTTCTTCCCCCCTGGGGGGGCGGTGGTTGGGACGCCCCCATCCTGTCCTTCCCCCTTCCCCAACCTTCCCCCTCCCAGGGGGAAGGAACCCGGGCATAGAGCGGGGCTTGATCCAACCGGCTGCATCTCCTGCGGGGAGCGTTGCTAGTGGAGACGGCGGTCTTCCTCGTTTTCGCCGCCCTCGCCGTGGGCTCGGCGGTCGTCGTCGTGGCGCACCGGAACCCGATCTACTCGACGATGAGCCTGGTGCTGACGCTCTTCTCGATCGCCGTGCTCTTCGTCCTCCTCGGGGCGCCGTTCCTCGCCGCGCTCCAGATCCTCATCTACGCCGGCGCCATCCTCGTCCTCTTCCTCTTCGTCGTCATGCTGCTCAACATCCAGCGC
>DATBQN010000515.1:0-20428 GCA_036560825.1 Thermoanaerobaculia bacterium | reverse complement strand
GGCGGCGGTCATGATCGCCGCCACCTCGCGGGAGAACGGCAGGTCGAGCGACGTCCGCGCCGGCGGGTAGCCGGGACCCCACTGGACCTTGACCAGCTTCGGATGGCTCCTCCGCGCCCCGGCGTCGGGCTCGGCGCGGAGGAGCGTATAGCCCTGGGCCTCGAGGTGGCGCTCGACGAGCGCCTCGACCGACTCCGGCGTCTGCGCCGGCACCAGCCGGAAGTCGATCGACGCCCGCGCCTCGGTCGCGATGGTGTTCGACGCCTGCTCGCCGACGCGGCCCGACTGCAGGCCGCGGACGTTCATCGCGGGGAGCATCAGCAGCTCGTCGAGCCGCTTGCCGCCGCCCTCGGTCGCCGCGATCCCGAACTCGCGGCGGAGGTCGGCCTCGACCGCGGGGACGGCGGCGATCGCCGCCTCCTCCGCCGCCGTCGGCGGCTTCACGTCGGCGTAGAAGCCGGGGATGAGGATCCGCCCGTCCTCGTCGCGCATCGAGTCGAGAAGATGCGTCAGGCGCACGGCGGGGTTGGGCACCCAGTTGCCGTAGTGGCCGTCGTGGAGCCCCTTGAGCGGCCCGTAGACGGTGAGCTCGAGGTCGACCACGCCGCGAGCGCCGAAGGAGAGGAGCGCCCGCCGGCTCTGGTGGACGGGCCCGTCGCAGAGCACCCAGGCGTCGGGGCGGAGGGCGTCCGGGTACCGCGCGAGGTAGGCAGCGAGGTGCGGGGAGCCGGCCTCCTCCTCCCCTTCGAAGACGAAGCGCAGGTTGACCGCCGGCTTCCGGCCCGCCGCGCGGAGGGCGTCGAGCGCCGCCATCATCGCCGCGATCGGCGCCTTGTCGTCCCCGGCGGAGCGGGCGTAGAGGCGCCACTCGGGATCGATCGACGCGGCGCCCCGCCAGTCGACGTCGCGGCCGCCGGCGTCGCGGACGACCGGCGTCCACGGCGGGCTCTTCCACTGCGCCGGATCGACGGGCTGGCCGTCGTAGTGGGCGTAGAAGGCGATGGTTCGGGTCGTGCGCGCGCTCGCCGCGGGAAAGTCGCCGACGACGATGGGGGGCGCCCCGGCGAGCGTGAGGAGGCGCGCGCGCACGCCGCGCCGCTCGAGCATCGCCTGGACGGTCGCCGCGTTGCGCTCGATGTTGGCGCGGTCGCGCGCCAGGTTGGGGATGGCGAGGAGGCCGGCGAGCTCGCCGATCACCTCCCGCTCGTGCCCGGCGCGCCAGGCGCGCGCCTCCCGCGCCACCGCTCCAGGATCGGCGGCATGGACGGGATCGGCAGCGGCCGCGCCGGGGACGGCGAGGACGAGGGCGAGAGCGGCGGGGGCGAGGTGGCGAGCGCGCACGCGAGGCTCCTTTGGCGAACGTCGACGATCCGCGGCCTAGAGCGACAGCTCGTCGCCCTCCGCGAGGACGCCGAAGCCGCGCGCCTCGATCGCCCGCCGCGCCGCGCCCAGCGGGTCGAGCGCCGGGTTGCTGTGGTTGAGGTGGGTGAAGAGGACGCGGAGCCGCCCGGCGCGGACGAGCGGCGCCAGGAGGTCCATGGTGCCGGTGATGAGTGGGTGCCTGATCTTCGTGAGGTCGCGGTCGGGCAGCTCGTCGGGCGAGAAGAAGGTGCCGTCGAGGATGGCGACGTCGACGCCGCGGAGGACCTCGGGGAGCGGCCGCGGCCAGCTCGCCCAGCCATCGGTGTCCGGGACGTAGAGGAGGGAGCGGTGCGGGCCGCGGACGAGGAAGGCCATGGTGTCGGTGAATTCGTCGCGGTGAGGCACGGCGATCGGCGTCACGGTCACCCCGGCGTCGAGGACGAAGGGCTCGCCGGGGCGAAACTCGCGGAGCGCGATGTTGCGCTTGCCGACGAGCTGGCTCCACGGACCGTTGGCGCGCAGGAAGGCGCCCATCCGCGGCGAGGCGTAGACCGGCAGCTCGCGGGTGTTGATCGCCTCGAAACCGAAGAGGGCGAGCCCGAGGTAGTGGCCGATGTGGGCGTGGGTGAGGAGCACGCCGTCGACCGGCGCGCGGTCGGGCCGACCTTGCGGGTGCGGGCGCCAGGTCTGGATGCGGTCGATCTGCGCCGGGAGGTCCGGCGTTGCGTCGATGAGCCAGGTGTGGCCGCTCCGCGGCACGACGAGCGCGAGGCTCGCCACGTAGCGCCGCCGCGCCGGGTCGCGGCGCGCCGCCGCGCACCGCTCGCAGGTGCAGCCCGGCTGCGGCAGGCCGGCGTCCTGGACGGTGCCGAGGGCGACCACCCGCGGCGGACGAGCGGACGGCGGCTCGGGCGTCGGCCGGGAGGTCGAGGCGGCGGGCGGGGCGGCGGCTGCATACGCCGCCGCCAGCGCCAGCGCGAGGAGCCGGCGCACGTGCTTCGAGTTCATCGATGGGCTCCTCCGAGACGGTCGCGGTGGGGCCGCAGTCTACCAGCGCCGGGGCGAGCGCTGCCGGGGCGCGGGCTAGAATCCTCGCCATGCGGATCGTCTCCCTCGTCCCCAACGGCACCGAGATCCTCTTCGCCTTGGGCGCCGGCGGCGACGTCGTCGGCGTCAGCCACGAGTGCGATTTCCCGGACGAGGCGCGGCGGCGGCCGGTGCTCACCGGGAGCGCGCTCCGCCCCGGCATGAGCGCCGCCGAGGTCGACGCCGCGGTGTCGGCGCAGGTGGCGAGCGGGGCGAGCCTCTACACCCTCGACGAGGCGAAGATCGCGGACCTCGCCCCCGACCTCGTCGTCACCCAGAACCTCTGCCCCGTCTGCGCGGTCTCGACCGCGCAGGTGGACGGCGCGCTCCGCCCGCTCCCCCGCTGTCCGGATCTCCTCTCGCTCGACCCGCGGTCGCTGGCCGACGTCTTCGCCGACGTCCGCCGCGTCGGCGAGGCGACCGGCCGCGCGGCGGCGGCCGAGGCGCTCCTCGCCGGCCTCGAGCGCCGGCTGGCGCGCCTGGCGGCCGCCATCGCGGGCCGGCCCCGCCCGCGGCGGCCGCGGGTGGCCGCGCTCGAATGGCTCGATCCGCCCTTCGCCGGCGGCCACTGGGTGCCGGAGATGATCGCGCTCGCCGGCGGCGAGGACGCGCTCAACCGCCCCGGCGCGGGCTCGCGCCGCCTGTCGTGGGAGGAGGTCGAGGCCGCCGACCCCGACGTCGTCGTCGCCATGCCCTGCGGCTACGACGCGGCGGGCGCTCGCGCGCAGATCGACCTCGTCGCCGATCGCCCGGAGTGGCGGCGCCTGCGCGCCGTCTGCGACGGCCGCGTCGCCGCCGTCGACGCCAACGGCTGCTTCAGCCGCCCCGGCCCCCGCCTCGTCGACGGCATCGAGCGGCTATTCGAGATCTTCCAGGGCTAGGCGCCTCTCCCTCTCAGCCAGCCGATCACCTGCGCCTCGACGCCGAGGGGCGCGCCGTAGCCGAGGTCGATGCCGGGCGGGAAGGCGACGTGGCCACCCTTCCACAGCCAGCGCACCTCGAGGCGCGGAGCGGCGAGGCCGAGGCCGGCGCGGATGGTCGCCGCGGGGACCATCGGGTCGAGCTCCGAGGCGGCGAGGAGCGCCGGCAGGCGGAGCGCCGGCAGGAGGGGATGGACGGAGACCTGCTCGTAGTAGTCGGCGCCGCTGGCGAAGCCGAAGCGCGGCGCCACCACGCGGTCGTCCCACTCGCCGAGGCGCCGGATGCGCAGCGCCTCGGCGAGCGGCAGCGGCACCGGCCGGCGCGCCGCCACGGCGGCGTAGATGCGCCGCATGTTCCCCAGGATGTAGCGCCGGTAGAGCCAGAGGGCGGGGACGTCGAAGGCGGCGGAGCTCAGGCGGATGTCGAGCGGCGCGCAGAGGGCGGCGACCGCGGCGAGGCGCGGATCGGCGGGCTCGGTCGCGGCGCGCAGCACGAGGTGGCCGCCGACCGAGTAGCCCAGCAGGTAGAGGCGCCGGTAGCGGGCGAGCTCGGGAGCGGCGAGCACGGCGTGGAGGTCGGAGGTGAGGCCGGCGTGGTAGAAGTCCTCGCCCCGGCGGTCCGAGCCGCGCAGCGAGATGCGCAGGCAGGCGAGGCCGGCCGCCTCCGCGGCGATGGCGGCGCGCAGCATGTAGTGGCTGTCGGCGCAGCCGCCGAGGCCGTGGACGGCGAGGACGAGCTCGTCGGCCGCGGGCGGCTCGCTGAGCTGCCCGCTCAGGCGCACCGGGCCCATCCGCGGGTCCTCTACCGTGAGCGCGAACGGGCGGCACCGCGGCGTCGGGAGGGGGGCGAGCGAATGGCGGATGCGGGGCGCGATCGTCCACAGGTGGCCGGAGAGGTCCATCGTCGCATGGTACCGGTAACCGCCAGCTACAGGGCCGCCGGACGGGGTTCCCGGCAGCCTCGGCGTGTGATAAAAATTCACCAGACACGAGCGGGGTCGACCTCTTGCCGCTCTCTGCCCCGAACGCTTCCCCACTCACCGTCGCACCAAGGCCCGTGGTCCGGAGGAACACATGAGCACGCTTGTGCTTGAAGAGACGAGCCGCAAGATGTCCACCGCCGCCTACATCGAGCTCGAGGAGCGCTACGGCGCCCACAACTACCACCCGCTCGACGTCGTCATCACCCGCGGCCACGGCGTCTGGCTGTGGGACGTCGAGGGCAGGAAGTACCTCGATTTCCTCGCCGCCTACTCGGCGGTCAACCAGGGCCACTGCCACCCGCAGATCCTGCGCGCCCTGATCGAGCAGGCTTCGAGCGTGACGATGACCTCCCGCGCCTTCCGCAACGACCAGCTCGGGCTCTTCTACCAGCAGGTCTGCGAGCTCTCCGGCTTCGCCCGCTTCCTGCCCATGAACACCGGCGCCGAGGCGGTCGAGACCGCCCTGAAGACCGCCCGCAAATGGGCCTACAAGGTCAAGGGCGTGCCGGCCGGCCAGGCGGAGATCCTCGTCTTCGACCACAACTTCCACGGCCGCACCATCACCCTCATCTCCTGCTCGACCGAGGAGCAGTACCGGGACGGCTTCGGCCCCTTCACCCCCGGCTTCAAGGTCCTCCCCTACGGAAATGCCGACGCCGTCGAGGCGGCGATGAGCCCGCACGTGGCGGCCGTCCTCGTCGAGCCGATCCAGGGCGAGGCGGGGGTCGTGATTCCGCCGGACGGCTTCCTCCGCCGGGTGCGCGAGATCACCGCCCGCCACGGCGCGCTGATGATCTGCGACGAGATCCAGTCCGGCCTCGGCCGCACCGGCACCCTCTTCGCCTACGAGCACGAGGGCATCCGCCCCGACGTGGTGATCGTCGGCAAGGCGCTCTCCGGCGGCTTCTACCCGATCTCCGGCATCCTCGCCGACGACGCCGTGATGTCCGTCTTCCATCCCGGCGACCACGGCTCGACCTACGGCGGCAACCCGGCCGCCGCGGCGATCGGACGCGCCGCCCTCCGCGTGCTCGTCGAGGAGCGCATGATCGAGAACTCGGCCGAGCTGGGAGCCTACTTCCTGGCCCGCGTGCGGGAGATCGACTCGCCGCACATCCAGGAGGTGCGCGGCCGGGGGCTGTGGATCGCCATCGAGCTCAAGGCCGAGGCGGGCGGCGCCCGCCGCTTCTGCGAGGCGCTGCAGGTGGAGGGCCTGCTGTGCAAGGAGACGCACGACAACGTCATCCGCATCGCCCCGCCGCTGGTCATCCAGCGAGAGGAGATCGACTGGGCGATGGAGCGCCTGAAGAAGGTCCTGCGGATGCCGTGAGCCTCCTCCTCCATGGCGCGCCGGCATGGTAGCGTTTCGTGCCAAGGAGGAAGGATGAACATGGCATCAGAACGGATCTTCCTGTGGGCCGGCCTCGCGATGGGGCTCGGCATGCTCCTCGGCGTCCGCCTGCCGGCCTCCCCGGCGCCCTCCGCCGCCGACCCCGCGCAAGCCATGGCGGCCGTGCACCAGGGCGACCGCCCGGTCGCCACCCCCGCCGCCACCACGCCGCCGGCGCAGCCGGTGACCGCCGCGCCGGTCGTCTACGGCCAGGCCGGCGGCAGCCCGCTCCACGGCTTTCTCGCCAGACCCCAAGACGTCAGAAACCTCGCCAAGGGGCCGCTGCCGGGGATCATCGTCATCCACGAGTGGTGGGGGCTCAATGACAACATACGCGACGTGACCCGGCGCCTGGCCGGCGAGGGCTACGCCGCGCTCGCCGTCGACCTCTACGGCGGCGTCACGGCGGCCACCCCCGACGAGGCGATGAAGCTCATGCAGGCGTCGATGAAGGACATGGCGGCGGGGAAGGCCAACCTCCGCCAGGCCTTCGACTACCTGACGTCTCACGAGCACGCTCCCAGGGTGGGAGTGATCGGCTGGTGCTTCGGCGGCGGCTGGTCGCTGCAGACCGCCCTCCTCCTCCCCGACAAGATCGCCGCGACGGTCATCTACTACGGCCATCTGACCGCCGACAAAGGCGAGCTCGCGACGCTCAGGATGCCGATCCTCGGCTTCTTCGGCGCCGACGACCAGAGCATCCCGGTCGCCTCCGTGCGCGAGTTCGAGTCGGCCCTGAAGAGCCTGGGCAAGCCGGTCGAGATCCACGTCTACGAGGGAGCCGGCCACGCCTTCGCCAACCCCTCGGGCACCGGCTACCGCCCGCAGGCGGCGAGCGACGCCTGGACCCGCACCGTCGCCTTCCTCGCCCGCGCCCTGAAGAGCGGTCCCTCGCACGCCTGAGCCCGCTCCGCGCCGCAGTCTTCCCCCCCAATAGACGAGGCGCCGAGTCTCCCCGGCGCCTCGGGTGCTTCCAAAGGTGGGTTTGCGGCTTACGACGACTTCGCGGTGGCCTTCGGCGCGTGGATCGAGATCTTGGTGGCGTTCTTGGTGTCGCCGGAGGTCTTGTACCAGACGGTGACGTGGCTGCCGACGGTGACGTCGGCCGAGGTCTTGCCCTTCGGGGAGATGGTGGTCTTGTCGTCCCAGGTGAAGGTCATGTCGCCGCTCTTGGCCTTGACGGTGACCGTCTTGGCGGTGGCGTCGACCGCGGTCACGTCGCCGGAGGCCGAATGAGCCTTCGCAGCCGCGTGGTGATGCATGGTCTTGGTCGTGGTGGTGGTGGTGGTCTTGGTCATGTCGCCGCTCTCGGTGCCCATCGCACCGGTCTGCGCAGCGACGAAGGCCGCCGTCGTCAGCCCCATCAAGCCACAGAGAACCCACACAGAAGTCTTGCGCATTACACTCTCCTTTTGCGGACAGGGGAAATCCCCGTCCAAAGTACGGCTGCCTATTCTGCATTGTGGATGCCAGGTTTTCAATGGCTTCCTCCCTGCGGGAGCGAGCGGATCGACCGGCCGCCCGGCCGGCCAATCCTGGCGTGATCCGCGGGCATCACCGCCAAAACGGCACATGCGCTCCGGAGGTCAGGCGGTCAACCGATCGGCCGCGAGCCGGGCGGCGCCGAAGAGCGCCGCCCGCTCGTTGAGGACGACCCGGACGGGCACCGCCTCGAGGTAGGAGCGGAACCTCCCCTTGTCGAGGAACGCCTGGAGGAAGACGCCGTCCCTCAGCTTCCCGAGGATCTTCGGGGCGATGCCGCCGCCCAGATAGACGCCGCCGGTAGCCGTGCCGAGGAGGGCGAGGTTGGCTGCCGCGGCGCCGTAGGCGGCGGCGAAGAGGTCGAGGGCGCGGGCGCAGAGGGGCGAGGCGCCGGAGAGGGCCGCCTCGGCGATCACCTGGCCCGGGTCCTCGCCGGCGAGCCGGGCGGCGATCTCCGGGGTTTCCCGGCTCCCGAGCCGATCGCGCAGATGGAGATAGACGTTGTGGAGGCCGGGGCCGGAGACCACGCGCTCGACGCTCACGTGGCCGAACCGCCCGCGGAGGGTGCGCAGGAGCGCGATCTCCTCGTCGTCGCGCGGCGCGTAGTCCATGTGACCGCCCTCCGAGGCGACGGCGCGGTGGCCGCCATCCATGGCCGGGAGGAGCGCCATCCCGAGCCCGGTGCCGGCGGCGATGAGGACGCGGTTGCCGGCCGCTTTCGGGTTGCCCGGGTCGCCCGGCTGGAGCACCGCGAGGTCGGAGGCGTCGAGGAGCGAGACCCCGGCCGCCGTCGCCACCAGGTCGTTGACCAGGGCCAGGGCGGGGATCCCCAGCTCGCGGCCCAGCGCCGCGCCGTCGATCTCCCAGGCCAGATTGGGAGTGCGGGTGTAGTTCTCGACCACCGGCCCGGGCACTCCGAAGCAGGCGGCGGCGATGGCGCCCACGCCGTGCTCGCCGCCCAGGAAGCCGGTCAGCAGAGGCCCCAGGCCCGGAAACTCGGCGCTCGCGTACTGCTCCGAGCGCAGGAGCTTTGGCTCTGCTGGCTGCGCGGGTCCGGCCGAGTCCAGATGGAAGAGGCCGACGTTGGTCTTGGTGCCGCCGGCATCGCCGGCCAGGAGCAGAGCCGATGGCGGGCCGCCGGCCGGGCTCACCCCTGGAGCGCCTCGGCGAGGGCGGCGATGCCGCCGGCGACGTCGCCGTCCAGGTCGAGGGTCAGCACCCGGCGCCCGCGCTGCTCGAGGGCGCTGCGGTCGCCGCGCGCCTGGGCCGCGATGAGGGCGGCGAAGGTGTAGTCCGTCTCCGGCACCGGCATCGCCTGGGTCGGCCGGTCGACGAGCTGGAGGAAGCAGCCGCCGGCCGGGCCCCCCTTGTGGAG
The DNA here is from genome assembly GCA_036560825.1 of Thermoanaerobaculia bacterium. Taxonomy (GTDB): domain Bacteria; phylum Acidobacteriota; class Thermoanaerobaculia; order Multivoradales; family UBA5704; genus DATBQN01. Next base: position 11,830 of record DATBQN010000515.1, on the reverse strand, counting down.
CTGCCCGGTCGAGTGGAGGAAGCGCGGCCCGTAGCCGAAGGTGGTGGCGAGCCGCGTCCGGTCGCGCAGCGCCCCCTGGATGCGATGGAGCGAGGCCGAGAGGGCGCCGCTCGGCGCCAGGTAGGCGTGGATGCCGAGGTAGCCTCCCGGCTTCGCCGCGGCGAGGAAGTCGGCGAGGGCGGGCGCCAGGGCGGCCGGCTCCGCCGCCGGGATCGCCTTGGACGCGCCGGCGCCGGCGTCGCCCGCCTGCATCGCCTTCTTCGCCAGCTCCTTGGCGAGCTGCACGTCGGGCTGGTTGAAGGGATGGATGCCGAGCACCGCGCCGGCCGCCGCCACCGCGACCTCCCAGCGGAAGATCTCGTAGCCGAGGTCGAGCGGGTCGGCGAGGCGCAGGCGGGCGATCGGATGTCCCGCCGCCTCGAGGGCGTCGAGGTGGCGATCGAGCGCCGGGTCGGAATCCCCGTCCACCAGGAGGGCGACGAAGAAGCGGTCGTCGCCGTACGCCGCCGCCGCGCCGAGCGGCTCGCCGGCGACCGGCACGATGCCGGTACCGCTCTTGCCGGTGCTCTCGGCGATGAGCTGCTCGAGCCAGTCGGGGAAGGAGCGGATGGCGGGCGAGGTGTAGAGGGTGAGCTTGTCGCGTCCGGCGCGGGCGAGCTCTCCCATCGCGGCGCCGAGGACGAGACCGGGGCTCTCGCCCGGCGGCACGGCGGGGCCGCACGCCTCGGCCGCCGCGCGGGCGCGGGCGAGGAGCTCTCCCAGGTCGACCCCGGCGAGCGCCGCCGGCACGACGCCGAACGGGGTGAGGGCGCTGTAGCGGCCGCCGACGTCGGGAGGCGCCTCGAAGACGGCGCGGAAGCCGCGCTCGCGCCCGAGCGCGGCGAGCGAGGTGCCGGGATCGGTGATGGCGGCGAACCGGCGGCCCGGCCGCACCTCTCCGGCGGCCTTGACGCGCTCCCAGAAGGTATAGAAATAGGAGAGGGTCTCGGTCGTCCCTCCCGACTTCGAGGACACCAGGAAGAGGCTCCTCGCCGGACCGCCGCCGGGATCGATGTCGCGCTCGAGGGCGGCGACGGCGTCGGGATGCGTGCTGTCGAGGACGCGGACCTCGAGCGAGCCCGCGCCGGGGTGGCCGAAGGTGCGCGCGAAGACCTCGGGAGCGAGCGACGAGCCGCCCATGCCGAGGACCACCGCGTGGCGGGCGCCCTCCTCGCGCGCCTCGCCCGCGAAGCGCGCCAGCTCGGGGAGCGAGGCGCGCGCCGACCGCGGCAGCTCCAGCCAACCCAGCCGATCGGCGAGCTCGGGCACCGGCTGCGCCGACCACAGCGTCGGATCCTTCTCCCACAGGCGGCGGCCGAACGAGTCCGCCGCGAAGCGAGCGAGGCGCGCCTCGACCGCCGGCGCGCCGCCGCCCAGGCGAAGATCCTGTGCGTGCGCCGCCGCTCCGTCCGTTCCTTTCGCACCCATCGACGTTGCCTCCCTTCCCGTCAGGCACTGTATTCGAGTTGCGGAGTCGCGACAACGCGCGAGCGGCGCGCGGGCCGCGTGGTAGCATTTCCCGCCGCGGTGGAAGCGGCCATGCGATGGACATCGAATCCCAGCGAAAACGGCGCCAGGCGCCGTGACCTGCAAGCTCTGCAGGTCCTCGCCGCGCTCGCGCTCGTGCCGCTGGCCGGCCTCGGCGGCCTCTCCGGCTGCCGGGCTCACCGGGGGCGCGACTACGCGGTGCGCGGCAAGGTCGCCCAGGTGGCGGTGCCGGGCCAGCCGGGGAGCGCCTTCATGATCGCCCACGAGGCGGTCGACGGCTTCGTCGATCGCGACGGCGAGCGGTCCGGCATGGACCCGATGACGATGTCGTTCCCGCTCGCCAAGGGCGTCAGCCCGGCCGGCCTCGCGGCCGGCGACCCGATCGAGTTCACGCTCCACGTCGACTGGACCGCCGACCCGCCGGTCGAGATCACCCGCCTGCACAAGCTCCCGCCCGGCACGGCGATCGTCTTTCGCGCCGCACGCCCGGGGCGCTGAGCCGCGGGCGGGCCCGGATCGAACCCATTTCCAAGGAACGGAGGAAGATATGCCGGTACGTCAAGCGAAAGCAGTCTGGGAAGGTGGGCTGAAGGACGGCCACGGCACGGTGGCCCTGGGCAGCGGCGCCTTCGAGGGGCGCTACTCTTTCGGCTCGCGCTTCGAGGAGGCGGGGGGCACCAACCCCGAGGAGCTGATCGGCGCCGCGCACGCCGGCTGCTTCTCGATGGCGCTCGCCGCCGGCCTCGGCCGCGCCGGCCATCAGCCGAAGCGGGTGGCGACGGCGGTCAAGGTCCATCTCGAGAAGGTGGGCGAGGGCTTCAAGATCACCCGCATCGAGCTCGCCTGTGAAGCCGAGGTGCCGGGCCTCGACGACGCGGCGTTCCAGGAGGCGGCGCGCAAGGCGAAGGAAGGCTGCCCGGTGTCGCAGGCCCTGGGCGGGGTCGAGATCACCCTCCAGGCCCACCTGGCGAGCTAGCCCGCGCGGGGGGATCTCACCGCTCGCGCCGCTCGCCGAGGGCCGCGGCGTCTATGTTTGAGATATAGACGTCGGCGCATTTTTTTGCTTGACTTCGCCGGGCGCCGCCCATAGCCTGGCGACGAGCCTCGTAGGTGCATGACTCGCAAGGAGATTTTTTCATGGCGTGGAAGAGAGACGATCCGCCGAGCCCCAACCCGAACCCCTACACCGAGCCCACCGCCCCGCCCCGCCCGCCGGCGCCCGCCGCCGCGCCCGCCGCGCCCGAGCCGCACCGGCGCAGCGAGCGCGCCACGATCGGCCCGTCGATCTACATCAAGGGCGACCTCGCCGGCGAAGAGGACCTGGTGATCGAGGGGCGCGTCGAGGGGCGCGTCGACTTGAAGCAGCACAACGTCACCATCGGCAAGAACGGCCGCGTCCGCGCCGACGTCTTCGGCCGCGTCGTCAACGTCGAGGGCGAGGTCGACGGCAACGTCTTCGCCCAGGAGCAGGCGATCCTCCGCCAGTCGGGCGCGGTGCGCGGCAACATCACCTCGCCGCGCGTCACTCTGGAGGACGGGTCGCGCTTCAAGGGCTCGATCGACATGGAGCCGAAGGACCACCCGAGCCGGGCGGCGAGCTCCCCGAGCCCGATCAAGCGCGAGAGTGAGGCTGCGAGCGTGCCCGCGGTGAGCGGCGGCAACGCCGGCCGGCCGGCCAGCGCCTGATGCGCTGGCCCGGCTTCCGCGACAGCGGGAGAGAGCACGGGCAGCCGGCCGAGCCGGCTACCGAGGTTCACCGTTCGCTGGCGCTGACCGCGCTGTTTCAGGAGATCGACCGCGACCACAAGCTGCACGTGCTCGACCTCGGCTCGGCGGTGGGCTCGAACGTCGAGTTCTTGTCGCGCTACGACTGCAAGCTCTACATCGAGGACCTCTACGCCGCGCTCGCCGCGCGGGCGCCCGCCGGAGGCGACGGCGAGGAAGCCGGACCGCAGTTCTTCGCCGACTTCCTCGCCCTGCCGGAGCCCGTCCGCCTCGACGTGATCCTCGCCTGGGACACCTTCAACTACCTCTCGCGGCGCGAGCTCTCCCACCTCGTCGCCCAGCTGCGGCGCTACTGCCAGCCGGGGACGCTGATCCTCGCCCTGATCTCGTTCCTCAAGCAGATCCCGGCGCAGCCCATCCGCTTCCGCATCGTCGACGAGCAGTCGCTGGCCTACGAGCTGCGGACCTCGGCGCTCCGCCCCGCCCCGCGCTACGCCCCGGCGGAGCTCACCGAGATCCTCTCCGGCTTCCGCGTCGACCGCTCCTACCTGCTGCGCCACGGCATCCAGGAGTACCTCTTCGTGCGCGAGAGCGCCGCCGCTCCGCCACCGCCTCCGCGCCGCTGGTAGGGCGCCGCGCTCAGTAGGCCTTCTTCGTCTTGCAGGCCCCCTTGTGGGCCTCGTGGACGACGGGGGTGGCCTTGATGAGCTCGCACTGGTTCGCATAGATCTTGTCGTCGCAACCGCAGACCTTGGGGCCCTTGTCCCCGCAGCTCTCGGGGAGCTTGACGCACTTGCCGGCGAGGTCCGATACCTTGCACTGGTTCACCGGGAACCTGCAGAAGAGCCCGGTATCGCAGGCGATGCCCGCGATGCCGCCGCACATCTGCCCCGGTCCGGCCGGCGGGGCCGCCGCGGCGGGAAGGCTGGCGAGGAAGAGACCGGTGAGGACGACACAGAGGACGGCGACGGACTTTCTGGCGCTCATGGTCAAACCTCCTGAAGAAATGGCCGCTCGGCCGGAATCGGCCCGACCTCTCGGCGCGGCCGTCATTTCTCCATTGTAGCGAACCTTCCTTCAGAGCCCTAGCCGCCGGCCCGCCCGCAGCAGCGCGCAGGCCGACTTGGCGTCGTGGATCTCGCCGGCCGCGGCCTTGGCGACCGCCTCCGCGAGGGGCAGCCGCTCGACGGTCAGCACCTCGTCCCGCCCGAGCGTCTGCCGCGTCGCCTCGAGGCCGCTCGCCAGGTAGAGCCAGATCTTCTCGTCGGTGAAGCCCGGGGTGGTCCAGATCCAGCCGAGCGGCTGGAGATCGCGGGCCCGGTGGCCGGTCTCCTCCTCCACCTCGCGGCGAGCGCACGTCTCGGGAGCCTCGCCGGGGTCGAGCTTCCCCGCCGGCACCTCGAGGAGCCAGCCGCCGGTGGCATAGCGATACTGGCGCACGAGGAGAACGCGGCCGTCTCCGTCGACCGGCACGACCGCCGCGGCGCCGGGGTGATGGAGCAGCTCGAAGTCCATCACCTGGCCGTTCGGCAGGCGCACCCGGTCGACGTCCAGCCGCACCGTGCGGCCGCGAAAGATCTCCCGGCTGTCGAGGCGCTCGCCGCGCGGTCCGTCGTCCCTGGCCATGGCGCGGAGTCTACCTTCCGCCCCGTCCCGAGGACGCGGTCCGCCGCCGGCTGGACGAGTGATACCCTCGATCGGATGAATCGGACGCCGGCGGACCGGGTGCGGCGAACGGCTTGAAGATCCCGCTCGGCCTGTTCCTGGCGGCGGGACTCGCCGTGGCGAGCCCTCCGGCCATCTCCCCCGCCGCCGGCCTCCGCCTCTCCGCCGACGAGCTGGCCCGCATCGCCGCCGGCGAGGTCGTGGTGCGGCTCGAGCCGGCGCCGGGCGGCGGGCCGCGGCAGGGCGTCGGAGCGGCGACGATCGATCAGCCTCCCGCCCGCGTCTTCGCCGCTCTCACCGACTTCGCCCACTGGTCCGAGTTCATGCCCTTCATGACCCGCTCGGAGGCCCGCCGCGAGGCGGACGGCTCGGTCCTCTGCGCCCAGGCGCTGGCCCTCCCTTCGGGCGAGCGCCACTACCTGGCGCGGGCGGTCTCGCGCATCGAAGGGACCGGCGAGCGGACGGCCTGGCAGGTGACCTGGAGCTACCTGCCGGGCTCGGGCAACATCACGGCCCAGCGCGGCTCCTGGACGCTCACGACGTTTGAAGCCGGACATGGAGCCGGACGCACCCTCGCGGTCCTCCACCTCGCGTCCGATCCCGGCGGCGTCTCGGGCTGGCTGGCCGACCGCGTCACGGCGAAGTCCATCCCCTGGATCTTCAACGGCCTGCGCCAGCACGTCCGGCGCGACCGCTACTCCCCGGCCCGGCCCGGCTGAGGCCCGTTCGCGGTCCGCTGGGACCGCGGTCAGGGAGCGTGCCCCGAAGGTATAGACTTCCCAGCGCAGCTCAACAAGGAGGGCGCCATTTCCCACACACCCGGAGGGGGAGGAGAGCGCTCGACCGACCGACCGAGCGATCCACCGTCCGAGCCCGAGGCCGCCGTCATGAGCGCCAGCGAAGCGCGAGCCGTCGAGATCTATCTGGGGACCGAGCTGCACCGGCGCTCGATCGAGCTGACTCGGGCCTGGCTCGACCGCCTGCGCGAGCGGCTGGACGTCCACCCGCTGCGCGTCTTTCCCTCGAGCACGCTGCTCAACCACATCCCCGAGATCCTCAAGCGGATCTCCGAGTACCTCATCTCCGGAGGCAGCGTCATCTCCGAGCAGGCGATCCGCGACGAGCTCGCGCTCCTCGCCCGCCTGCGCCGGGAGCAGGGCTACGACATCGACGAGATCGTCGCCGAGTTCGACATCCTGGGCGAGATCCTCTACAGCGCCCTGCGCGAGGAGGCGGAGAGCTTCAGCCGCGGGGTCCCTCCCGAGCGGGCGATCGAGATCGCCGAGCGGCTCTACCGCGCGCTCATGGAGATCACCGGAATCACCGCCGCCACCTTCCGCGAGGAGGGTTTCAAGGACCGCCGCGAACGGGCCCGCCTGCTCGCCCGCTTCGGCCGCACCCTGGCGCACGAGATCCGCAACGCCTTGGGCGCGGGCGGCGCGGCGCTCGAGATGCTGACGAGGAGCACGGAGGAGGCCGCGCGGGAGCGTAGCCTGCGCATCCTGCACAACACCTTCCGCCGGCTCGAGGGGCTCTCCGAGGACATCCTGGCGCTCGCCGTGGCGCAGGGCAGCGAGGAGACCGCGCAGGGGCGGCGGCTGTCGCTCCGCAAGCTCGTCGAGGAGGCGCTCCTCGGGCTCGAGACGGTGGCCCTCGAGCGCGCCGTGCGGCTGGAGGCGATCGAGCCCATCCCGGACGTCCACGTCGACGCGACGCGGGTCGAGCTGATCCTCATCAACCTGGTGTCGAACGCCATCAAGTACAGCGATCCGGCGGCGGGCGAGCGCTGGGTGCGCATCTCGGCGGAGCACGAAGCGAGCGGATTCTGGCGCCTGGCGGTGGCCGACAACGGCCTCGGCATCCCGCCCGAGCTCCAGGCCCTCGTCTTCGAGGAGTTCGTGCGCGCCCACCCCGAGGCCTCGGACGGCACCGGCCTCGGCCTCGCCATCGCCCGCGAAGCGGTCGAGCAGATCGGCGGCACGATCTGGCTCGACAGCCGCCCCGGCGAAGGGACGACCGTCTACTTCACGGTGGTGGACCCGCCGATGGCGCGGGAGTAGGCCTTCAGCCGCCCCGCCGCCTCTTTCCCTCTACTGGAAGTACCCCGACACGTCGACGACCAGATGCGTCGTCCCGGGGGAGATGTCCGTCTGCACGGTGATCTCGCCCAGGGGGTTGCCGGTGAGCGAGAGGACCGCGTTGTTGGCGCGCACCTGGCCGGGACGGAAGTTGATCGTCGTGGTGCGGTTGCCAAGGCCGACCGGGCCGAGACGGAGGTCGCCCGCGGCGGAAGGGACGACGATGGTCACGTTGGCGGCCACGGCGCGCGCGCCAGCGGGGACGCCGCAGTGGCCGGCGACGGGGAAGGTGCGCTTGGCGCCGTTGCCGGCGAGCGCCGGCCCGCCCAGGGGACCGGCCGGCTGGCGGGTGTCGATCAGGCGGCAGGGATCGAGGGTGAAGAAGGTGAGCGGCTCGGGATTGGGGCCGTAGGCCCACAGCATGGGGGTCTGATCGACCACGAAGAGCCGGCCGCCGGTGACGATCGGGCTCTGCCAGTGGAGGCTGCCGAGGCTCGCATCCGTCCACAGGCTGTTGCCGGTCTTCGGATCGAGCGCCTTCATCCCCGACGAGCTGGCGTAGAAGACCATGCCGTTGGCCACCACCGGCGAGGTGCCGCGGACCGCGTTCGTCCAGCGCGCGTTGAGCGAGGGCGTGCCGGCGGAGAGCGTCAGCTCGTATGCCGTGATGCCGCTGCTGTTGGCGATGAAGGCCCACGGATTCCCGCCGATCGGGTCGACCCACACCGCGGGCATGGTGAGCACGCCGCCGCCCTGCGGCAGGTCGAGCTTCTGCAGCTCGCCGCTCACGTGCCCCGGCCCGCCCCTGCCGGAGAGGTTCGCCAGGTTGAGCAGGCGGACCTTGGCGTCCTTGCCGGTCTGCACGGCGAGATGTGCCACGCTGCTCCCCGCGGGCGCCGGCAGGATCGCCGGCGCGGTGCTGCCGAGGTCGAGGTCGAGGTTCTGGAGCTGCTGGAACTCGGTCGGCGTGTAGGCGTCGACCGGCAGCCCGCCGCTCCCGGTGGCGTCGGGATGGAGGGCGAAGACGCTGTCGCCCCAGTTGTGGCCGCCCCCGTTGGCGTCGTAGGTGCCGTTCCCCGTGGCCATGAAGATGAGGTCCAGCGAGGGGTCGTAGACGACGCCGGGTCGCGCCCAGATGGCGGTCTGCACGGCCGAGCAGTCGGGTGTGCCGCCGCCGGTGATGAAGTGGACCGTCTGATCGCTGCAGTCGGCGTTGAACACCTTCTGCGCGCCGGTCGCCAGGTCGATCGCCGTGACGTGCCCCTGATAGTCGCCGGCGTCGCCGGGGTAGCCGCCGTTGGCGGCATAGAGGTACGTCGTGCCGTCCTGCGCGGTGGCAGTGGCGAGCGCCGACGATTCCTTCTCGACCGAAGGCTTCAACGTCGTCGTCGCCGGCCAGCCGCCGGAGGTCACCTCGCTGCCGTCGCCCACGGCGTACTTGTGCACCCGCCCCTCGAGGCCGTAGGAATACACGTACTGGCGGTCGGGGTCGACGGCCGGCGAGGAGGTGGTGAAATTCGGGCCGGTGGCCGGCTGCTTCGACCACACGGTGGCGCCGTTCGCCGCGTCGAGCGCCAGGATGCGCCCGTCCTTGGTGGTGAGGAAGAGCAGGTCTTTGACCCCGCCGGCGGTCGAGACGCCGGGCAGGAAGGCGGGCGCCCCGTCGGCGATCGCCGGCAGCGCCACGTGGTAGAGCACGTGGAGCGTCGAGACGTTGCCCGGATGGATCGTCGTCTCCTGGTCGGTGGTGCCGCTGTGCTGGGGGTCGAAGTCGAACTGGGGCCAGTCCGCCTGCTGAGCGGCGGCGAGGCCGGGGGCGAGGACGAGGAGCGCCGCGAGGACCGTCGCATGTCGACTCATAGCTGTATCGTAATTCAAATGCCGACTGAAGGTACCCCCGAATCCCCCACCTGGCTCTTCCGCTGCGGCGCGTTCTTCGCGCCCGCCGAGCGGGCGCGGCACGGCTACCTGTGGGCGCGCTGGCTCTTCCTGCGCGCCCTCGGGCTCGTCTTCCTCTCCGCCTTCTACTCGCTCGCCTTTCAGATCCACGGCCTGATCGGCCCGCGCGGCATCCTCCCCGCCGGGCGCTACCTGGCGAGCCTGGGGGGCGCCTCGCCCTCGCTCGCGCGCCTCTGGTACGCGCCGACCCTGCTCTGGATCTCGGCCAGCGATCGCGCGCTCACCGTCCTCCTTGCCGCCGGGCTCGCGGGCTCGATCGCGCTCGTCCTCAACCTCTGGCCGCGGGCGAGCCTCGGCGTCTGTCTGCTCGCCTTCCTCTCCTTCATCGGGGCCGCGCAGGACTTCGCCTCCTATCAGTCGGACGGCATGCTCCTCGAGGCCGGCTTCCTCTCGCTCTTCTTCGCTCCGCCTGGTCTCCGCCCGCGCCTGGGCGCCGCCCATCCACCATCGCCGGCCTCGCTCTGGCTGCTGCGCTGGGAGTGGTTCCGGATCTACTTCGAGTCCGGGGTGGTCAAGCTACTGAGCGGCGAGCCGCAGTGGCGGGACCTGACCGCCATGGACCACTACTACGAGAACGGCCCGCTCCCCACCTGGATCGGCTGGTACACCCAGCAGCTCTCCCATCGCTTCCACGCCGGCACCGCTCTGTTCACTCTCCTCGCCGAGCTCGGCCTCGCCTGGCTCGTCTTCCTGCCCCGGCGCTTCCGGCTCGCCGGCTTCCTCATCCTCACCCCCTTCCAGATCGCCATCATCGCGACCGCCAACTACGCGTTCCTGAACTACCTGGTGCTGATCCTGGGCGTCCTCCTGGTGGACGATGCGGCGCTCGCGAAGCTCGGCTTCCGCACCCCGCCGGAGGCCCCGCTCGCCCGTCCCCGCGCCTGGCGCGTGGCGGCGGCGGCCTTCGCCCTCACCTGGGTCTTCTATGCGACCGTCGTCGCCATGCCCGGCCTCCCGGTGAAGGCGCTGCCCGGCCCTCTCCTCGAGCCGGCGATCGCCCTCGAGCCCTTCCGCATCGCCAACCGTTACGGGCTCTTCGCGGTGATGACGCGCTCCCGCTACGAGATCGAGTTCCAGGGGACGCGGGACGGCGCCACCTGGGTCGCCTACCCGTTCCGCTACAAACCGCAGGACGTCCGGCGGGCGCCCGGCATCTACGCGCCCTACCAGCCGCGCTTCGAGTGGAACCTCTGGTTCGCCTCGCTCGACGCCTGGGAGGCCAATCCCTGGGTGGTGGAGACCGAGGTCCGCCTCCTCGAAGGCGAGCCGGCCGTCCTCTCGCTCTTCGCGCGCGACCCCTTCCACGGCGCGCCGCCGACGGAAGTGCGGGCCGTGCGCTGGCAGTACTGGTTCACCGATCGCGCCACCCACGCCGCGACCGGCGCCTGGTGGCGGCGTAGCCTCCTCGGCTCCTACGCCCCCCAGGTGCGCCGCGAGGCGGATGGATCGATCGCCCTCGTCGAGCCGAACGGATCGGGCTGAACCCTTCCGCTATACTCGCAAACCCGGAGGACACTAGGTTTGCACCCCCTGGAGCACTCTTCGACCGGCACCGTGCGGCACCCTTGCCGATGAACAACAGCGGGTCTCCGCGGTCCCGGACGGTGCTCCTCGTCATCGCCGTCATCGTCCTCTTGACGGTCGCCGCCGCCGTCGCCTTCTCCCTCCGCTCGCAGCCGGCCGCCGTCCACCTCGCCCCGGTCACCCGCGGCGACCTCCTCGTCCGCGTCCTCTGCGACGGCAACCTCGAGCCTCCGCCCGGCGGCGAGCTGCGCAGCGCCGAGGGCGGCACGGTGCGGGAGATCGCCGTCCACGAGGGCGACCGGGTGCGCGCCGGCCAGCTCCTCCTCCGCGTCGACAACCCGCAGATCGCCGCCGCCCTGCGCCAGGCGAGCGGCGACCTCTCACGGGTCGAGGCGGAGCGCGCCGCCGCCGCCGCCGACCTCGATCGCGCGGCGCGCGAGGCCGCCTACCGGCGCCAGCTCGCCGAGGCCGACCGCCGCCTCGTCGGCCAGTCGGCCCTGCCCGCGGCGACTGCCGAGGCCGACGAGCTCGCCGCCCGCCAGGCCGAGGCCCAGGCGAGCGCGGCGCAGGCGCAGCTCGCGGCGATCCTCGGCCCTGCGGGCGCGGCGAAGGAGACATCGCGCCTCGCCCTCGCAGCGGCCGCCGTGCGCGACCTCGCCCGCCGCGACGCGGCCCTCACCGTGCGCGCCCCGTTCGACGGCGTCGTCTACGGCCTGCCGCGCGCCGCCGGCCAGGTGGTGGAGCCGGGGGAGATGGTCGCCGGGGTCACCGATCCCGACCACCCGCGCCTGCGCTTCCGCATCGACCAGCCCGACCTGCCGCGGATCGCCGCCGGCCAGCGGATGACCGTCCGCTTCAGCGGCCTCCCCGACCGCAGCTGGGAGGGCCGGGTGACCGCCGCGGGAGGGGGGCTGCGCGACGTCGGCGGGCGCGAGGTGGGCGAGGCGCTGGGCGAGCTCGCGGACCCCGCCCGCGCGCTGCCGCTCAACGCCACGGTCGACGTGCAGGTCGTCGTCGCCGAGCGCCGAGGGGTGCTGACCATCCCGCGCAGCGCCCTCCGCCGCGAGGGCGACCAGCGCGTCGTCTATCTGGTCGCCGGCGATACCGTCAGGCGCCGCGCAGTCACCGTCGGCCTCGTCGGGCTCTCCGAGGTCGAGGTCGCGGGCGGCCTCGCCGCGGACGACCGCGTGGTCGCCGACGCCGCCGTGCCACTTCGAGAGGGGCAGCGTGTCCGCACCGCCGCACCGTGAGCGGCTGCGCGACCGCCTGCGCGACACCGTGCCCGGGGCCGAGGCCCTGGTCATGGCGCTGACGCGCTTCGAGACCCATCCGCTGCAGACCTGGCTGACGCT
>DATBQN010000514.1:0-1709 GCA_036560825.1 Thermoanaerobaculia bacterium | reverse complement strand
TTTCACCATCAATCCCGGGCATAGGGCAGAGAAGCAACCCTCATGGTGGCGGTGGGTTCTCCTCTACCCGCGCGGGCGACGCGAGCCGCCGAGCGCTGCCGGCGCGAGTCCCCTCCCGGTCGCTGCCGGACGACTCAGCCTGCCTTCACCGCCTTCATCATCTTCGCGGTGATCGCCTTGGCGGCCTTCGCGAAGCCTTTCCAGGGATCGGCCTTGAGCCCGTCGAGCCGCGCCGGGAGGGTCTCGACGGTGTAGGTGTTGCCGCGGAGGTCGGGGTCGTCCAGCTCCTCCCAGGAGAGCGGCGCCGAGACCGGGGCGCCGGGGCGGGCGCGGGTGGAGTAGGCCGCGATCGAGGTGGCGCCGCGGCCGTTGCGCAGGTAGTCAATGAAGATCTTCCCCTGGCGGCGGACCTTGGGGAGCATCGAGGTGTAGAGCTTCGGCTCGTCGGCGACGATCGCCTCGACCACTCCCTTGGTGAACGCCTTGACGTCGTCCCAGGGGAGGCGCGGGACGAGCGGCGAGACGACGTGGAGCCCTTTGCCGCCCGTGGTTTTCAGGAAGGTGCGGAGCCCGAGATGCTCGAGGCGCTCCCTGACCGCGCGCGCTCCCAGGACCACCCGTTCCCACGCCAGGCCCTCGTCCGGGTCGAGGTCGAAGACGATGTAGTCCGGCTGCTCCAGGCGGTCGACGTGCGAGCCCCAGAGGTGGATCTCCAGCACCCCCATCTGGACGAGGGAGATCAACCCGCCGAGGTCGTGGAGCGCCCCGTAGGGCTGCGCCTCGCCGACGTCGACGCGGGCGATCGAGGACGGGAACTGGTGGGAGAGGTGCTTCTGGTAGAAGCACTCTTTGCCCTGCCCCTCCGGGCAGCGCACGAGGGTGAGCGGGCGGTCGGCGAGGTGGGGGAGGATCCAGCCGGCGATCCGCTCGTAGTAGAGGGCGAGGTCGCGCTTGGTGAGCCCCGCGGAGGGATAGAGCACCCGCTCGGGATGGGTGAGGCGGACGCCGCCGACCGTCTCGCCCTGTCCTTTCTTCCCCGGCGCGGGTTTGGAACCCGGCGCCGGGGTCGCAGCGGTCGCCGCCGGAGCCTGCTTCGAGGCCGTCGCTTTCACGGCCTTCGCGGCGGGCTTCGAGGTCGCGGCGCTCGCATCGCTCACCGCGGCGACCGGCTGCGGGCGCTCGCGGACGATCTCCTTGGGATCCTTGTCCTCGCGGAGGCCCTGGAACGAGGGGTGGCGGAGGACGCCGTCCTTCGTCCACTCCGCGAAGGAGACCTCGGCGACGAGCTTGGGATCGACCCAGTGCGAGCGGCGCGCCTCGGCGCCGCGGGGCGGGTTGGCGAAGGCCGGCGTCTTGCGCTCGAGCTTCACCAGGCGGCGGTGGAGGTCGACGAGCGACGCCTGATCGAAGCCGGTCCCCACCTTGCCGGCGAAGGTGAGCTCTCCCTTGTCGTCGTGGACGGCGAGGAGGAGGGCGCCGAACCCCGTGCGCGACCCCTCGGGGTCGGTGTAGCCGACGATCACCAGCTCCTGGCGCTTGAGGCACTTCACCTTGAGCCACTCCTGGCTCCGCCCGGAGCGGTAGGGCGAGTCGGCGCGCTTGGCGATCACCCCTTCGAGCCCGTAGCCGCAGGCCTGGCGGAAGAAGTCCTCGCCCTGCCCCGGCACGTGCTCGCCGTAACGGATCGTCCGCTCGCCGGTCTCGAGGCC
>DATBQN010000513.1:0-11761 GCA_036560825.1 Thermoanaerobaculia bacterium | reverse complement strand
AGAAGGTACGCTGGTCGGGCGCCAGGTACTCCGGCGTCCGCCGCTGCCGGCGCAGGGTGTCGATATAGGCGACGGCGCGCTCGGCGTGCTCCCACAGCCGGCCGACGAGCTCACGGTCGTGGGTGAAGCGGTAGTAGCTCGCCATCAGGTAGATCAGCTCGCCGTGGCTGTCGTTCTCCGGCACCGGGTCGGCTCCCCGCGCGTCGACGCAGCAGGGGACCTTGCCGTCCGCGTACTGGAAGGGGGCGTACCAGGCGAGGAAGTCACGCACCTCGGCGCTCGCACCGAGACGGAGCAGCGCCTCGGAGATGAGCGCGCCGTCGCGGATCCACGAGCGCGCGTAGGAGCGCGTGCCGGGCCGGAGCGCCGGGCCGTCGCGGCTGATGAGGACGTGGGCGAGCGCCGTCCGCAGGGTGTCGGCGACGGGCCGCGCCGCGGCGGGCAGCGCGAGACGCAGACCGGCGGGTCCGGCGAGGTCGATCCGCGCATGCCAGCCGGCGGCGACGCGGGCTAGCTCGGCCTCGACGAAGGCGGCGGCCTGCTTGCCGTCCCGCGGGATCGGCGGTGCGCTGGCGGCGGCGTTCGAGCCGAGAGGGATCGCGAGATCGACCTCCTCGCTCGCCCCCGGGGCTAGCGCTAGGTCGTAGGCGAGGGCCCCCGAGGCCCAACCGGAGGGGTCGTCGGCGGCGGGCGACGGCGGCAGCTCGCCGCGGCCTAACGGCTCGGTGATCGCCCCGTCGTCGAAGACCGAGGCGCCGAAGGCGGAGGGAGGAGTGAGCGAGACGACCGTCCTCGCTGCCGGACCGCCGTCGATTCGCACCGTCCGCCCGTCGAAGCGGAGCCTCCGGATCTCGGCCATGCCGCCCGGAGGGCCGAGGAACTGCCACGGCGGGTTGACCTGGAAGGGCCGCAGGGCGAGGACGAGGCGGGCGCGCCGCGGGCGGGCGCCGCGGTTGGCGAGGCGATAGCGGGCGTAGAGGGTGGGCGCCTTGGCCGGTCCGGAGGCGAAGGCGGTCGTCTCGAGGGCAAGCCCGGCGCGCTCCCAGCGCACCTGGGGGATCGGCAGGTAGCCGCCGGCGAGGGCGACGGAAGGGGTGACGTCGCTCCAGCCGGTGAGCGCTCCGTCTGTATAGACGAAAGGCTCGACCGAGAAGCCCCGCCGCCCGGCCTCCAGCCGGCCGTCCTCGTCGAGGAGCCCCTGGTCGGCGCCGCCGTCGACGCCCACCAGCGTCCAGTACGCCTGCTCGCCGGACATCGCCCGCGGATAGGCGCCGCGCGGCGCCTCTCTCGCCAGGTTGGTGAAGAGGTCGTTCGGGGAGGAGGCCCACTCGAGGGGGCGGACGGCGATCTCGCGGATTCCGTACCCCCTCCCGCGGCTGCTCGCGAGGAGGCGCAGGCGCACGTGGCGCGACTCGCTCTCGGGGAGAGGCACGTAGGCGCGCCCGCCGCGCGAGCGGGTGGCGGCGCGCGCCCCCTCCCATCGCTCGCCGTCGTCCGAGGTCTCGACCTCGTAGCGGGTGGCGAAGTCGTCGCGGTCCCAGTCGATCACCAGACCGCCGTACTCGCGGCTCTCCAGGAAGTCGAGGGCGATCCACTGCGGATCGCCGGCCGCGGGGCGGATGGGCGGCAGGCTGTGCCAGCCGGTCGCCGGATCGCCGTCGAGCGCTCGCGCCGCCTCGAAGCCGGGGGCGGCGGAGGAGGCGGCGACGGCGGGGCGGCGGGCGTACGGATGCTCCGCGGGAAGCGGCCGCAGCTCGAGGTCGTCGATCTCGATGGCGCCCCGGCCGCCGCCGGCGCTCCCCGCGCTCACCACGATCTCGAGCGCGGAGATGCGGTGGATCTCGCCGCCGCCGGCGGGGCCCCAGGCGAAGGCCAGGTGGCGCTTCTTGACCGTCATCCGCCGCCACTCGCGCGGGAAGGCGAAGTCGCGCCGCACGCTCCACCAGACGTTGTCGCCGCTGGGGTCGAGGAGCTTCACCTCGAGGTTCTCGGGCGGCGCCTCGCCGCGCAGACGGAAGGTCAGCTCGTAGTTCGCGGGGAGGTCGAGCGCCGCCCGCTTGCGCGCGATGGCGTAGCCGCCGTGCCCGTGGAAGTCGAACGCCAGGCGCAGACCCCGGCCGCGGTAGCCGGCGCCCTGGGCGAGCGACATCTCGACGCCGTCCGCCGGCGCCGCCTCCCAGCCGGTGAGGACCTCGAAGTCGTCGGAGAGCAGCGCCGCGCCGGGGGGATCGGAGGCGGAGACCCGCGCGCCGCCCTCGACGCCGATGCCGCCGATGCCAACGATCGCGAGAATCCAGAGCGCACCCCGGCCGAGCGCCCGCCCGAGCCGGGCGGGCGCTGTGCGGCGAGTGCATTGCGGCATGGCACCCGGATACTAGCCCGGGCTTCGCGCGCGGCGGGGGAGCACCCCGCGGGTTGCCCCCGCCGGTCAGACGGTCAGATCCGGCAGTGCGCCAAGCCGCGCTTCTCGAGGTAGCGCTGGTGGTACTCCTCGGCGCGCCAGAAGTCGGAGGCGGGGGTGATCTCGGTGACGATCGGCCGCCGGTGCCGGCCGCTCGCGTCCTCCCGCGCCTTGCTCGCCTCCGCCGCCGCCTGCTGCTCCGGCGAGTGGTAGAAGATCTCCGAGCGGTACTGCTCGCCCACGTCCGGCCCCTGGCGGTCCTTGGTCGTGGGATCGTGGTTCGCCCAGAAGACGTCGACGAGCTGATCGTAGGAGACCTTGGCCGGGTCGAAGGTGACCTCGACCACCTCGGCGTGGCCGGTCCGCCCCGAGCAGACGTCCTTGTAGCTCGGGCGCGCGGTGCGTCCGCCCGAGTAGCCCACCGCCGCATCGACCACCCCCGGTACCTGCCGGAACGCCGCCTCCACCCCCCAGAAGCACCCCGCCCCGAACGTCGCCTTCTCCGTCATGTGAGACCTCCTTGGAATCGACCGCGGCCAGCCGGGAGCCGGCCGCAGGGTTGTCAGGTTGGACCGACCCGGCCTCCCGAGGGGCCGGGCTTCGAGAGGGAGAACCGGGGAGGCGCGGGAAGTGTTCCGGAGGCGAAGAATCGAAGTCCTGTAGAATGCAGAGAACCCGGTTTCACCCAGCGTTCGAGGGCGAGCCGCCGTCCCAGGAGCGGTACCGCGCCACGACATCCCCGTGAAAAGGAGAGAGCCCATGCGAATTCGAGTCAGGCTGGTGGTCCCGGTGATCCTCGCGCTGATGGTCGCGCCGTCGATGGTCGGAGAGGCCGCGCCGGCGGCCTCCCCCAAGGAGGTGAAGATCCGGCAGCTCCTGCAGCTCACCGGCGCCGCTCAGCTCGGCACGCAGATGATGGATCAGATGATGGCGAGCTTCAAGGCGAGCATGCCGGAGGTCCCGGCGGAGTTCTGGTCCGAGTTCCGCAGGGAGGTCAAGCCGGGGGACCTGGAGAACCTCATCGTGCCGATCTATTCGAAGCACCTCAGCGACCTCGATCTCGACGGCCTGATCGCGTTCTACTCCTCGCCGCTCGGCCAGAAGTTGAGCCGTGAGATGCCGTCGATCCTCCAGGAGTCGGTCGTCGTGGGCCAGGCCTGGGGCCGGAGCCTCGCCCAGAAGGCCGCCGACCGGCTCCAGCAGAAGGGGTATAAACCGGCCGCGTAGGGGCTCGAGCGCGCAGGCGCGGGCCCGCGTGGCGCGTCCCCTCGGGTAAGCTTCCGCCATGGGTCCCGAGTTCTCCGTCGTCATCCCCACTCACGACCGGATCGAGGTGCTGGCGGAGGTGCTCGCCGCGCTGGAGGCGCAGGCGGACGCGCCGACCTTCGAGGTGGTGGTGGTCGACGACGGCTCGCGCGACGGGACGGGCGAGTGGCTGCGGGCGCGGAAGGGGGCGCTTCCCCTCCGCGTGCTCACCCAGGAGAATGCCGGCCCGGCGGCGGCGCGGAACACCGGGGTCGCCGTCGCCGCTGGCCGCTGGGTGGCCTTCCTGGGGGACGATACCGTCCCCGAGAGTGGATGGCTGGCCGCCCATCGCGAGGCCCACCGCCGGCGCGGCGACGAGCTCCATCTGGCGGTCCTCGGCTACACCGGCTGGCATCCGCGGATGCGGCTGACGCCCTTCCTGCGCTACATCAACGAGCACGGCCTGCAGTTCGGCTACGCCCTCATCCGCGACCCCGAGGACGTCCCCTTCAACTTCTTCTACACCTCGAACCTCTCGCTGCCCCGCGACCTCCTCCTCGCCGAGCCCTTCGACCTCTCGTTTCCCTATGCGGCATGGGAGGATATCGAGGTCGCCTACCGCCTGAAGCGGCGCGGCCTGCGCATGGTCTACGAGCCGCGCGCGGTCGTCGCCCACGACCATCCGACCGACTTCCAGCGCTTCGCCGCCCGCCAGGAGCGGGCCGGCTACTGCGCCGTCGTCTTCTACCGCCTCCACCCGGAGCTCGGGTCGTTCGTGGGCGTGGGTCCGGAGGGGCCGCCGCCGTTGCCGCCGCGCCGCCTCCAGGCGCTCCGCGAGGCGCTGGTCTGCGGCTTGCAGAACCTTCCGGTGAAGACGCCGCGTGCATGGCAAGAGGCACTCAGGTACCATTACATCCGAGGCCTCCACAGAGCGTGGCACGACGGCGAAGGAGAACGCCATGATTCGGTTTTCAGCTCATCCGCGGACCGGCAGCCGGTCCGGTGACGATCGTTCGGGACGGTTGTCGGTTCCGCTCACGCTGGGGATCGCCCTGATGGTGGTGGCGAGCATCCCGGCCCTGGCAAGCTCCCATGGCGGCGGCGGCGGGCACGCCGGCGGTGGCGGCCATGGCGGCGGGGGCAGCCACTCGAGCGGCGGCCACTCTGGCCCGAGCGGCGGCGGGCACTCCGGCGCCATGCACTCGATGCCATCCGGTCCGTCGATGTCGGGCGGCTTCCACGGCGGTCCGTCGGGGTTCCACGGCAGCCCCGGGTTCCACGGCAACGGCTTCCACGACGGGCGGGGCTTTCACGACGGCCGGGGCTTCCACGACGGCCGAGGTTTCCACGACGGCCGGGGCTTTCATGACGGGAGATTTTTCCACGGGCGCGAGTTCTTCCCCTTCTTCGGGACGTTCGCCTTCACCTGGGGGACGCCGTTCTTCTGGGGCTTCCCGTACGACTACTGGCCGTACTACTACGACGGGTGGTATGGCTGGGACGGCTATGGCTATCCGCCGTACAGCGCCGGCTACGGCTATGACCGCGCGCGCCGTGGCGATCAGGGCGCGCTCGACCTCGACCTCTCGCCCTCCGATACCCAGGTCTACGTCGACGGTCAGTACGTCGGCACGGTCGACGACTACGACGGCTGGCCGCAATACCTGTGGCTCGATCCCGGCACCTACGACGTCGTCTTCTACCGCGACGGCTACAAGACGCTCGCCCGCCAGGTGACGATCTACCGCGGCCTGGTCATCGACTGGACCGATCACCTCGAGAAGGGGCCGTCGATCCGCCCGGAGGACCTGCAGACCAAGACCCACGAGCGGCGCGACGACCGCCTGCGCAACGACCGCGAGATGCAGGAGCGAGCCGACCGGTACCGCGGTCGGGACGGCGACTGGCGCGACCGCGGCGATCGCCGGGATCGTCGCGACTCCGACGCCGACCGCGACGACCAGGGGCGCGACGAGGCTGACCGGGCTCCGGCCCCGGCGCCCCATCACCTCGGCCGCCTGCGGCTCCAGGTGACGCCGGGCGACGCCTCGGTCTATCTCGACGGCCGCTTCGTCGGCACCGGCGAGGAGGTCGGGCAGAGCGACGGGCTGACGCTCGGCGCCGGCGACCACACGCTGTCGATCGTCCGCCCCGGCCGTCGCGCCGAGGAGCGTCACTTCACCGCCAAGGCCGGCGAGGACACGACGCTGTCGATCGACCTGCAGAACGAGTAGGCCACGGCCCGAGCCTCACGGGCTCGGCGGGATCAGGCGGGGCCTCCGGGCTCCGCCTTTTTCTTGGTCTTGGAGGCCGCCTCGAGCGGGTCCTAGATCGGCTCGCCGCCCTGGGCTTCGAGGTCGAGGAGCCACTGCTTGCGCTTGCCGCCGCCGATGTAGCTGCCCACCCCGGATTTGTTGGTCACCACCCGGTGGCAGGGGATGAGGATGGGGATGGGGTTCTCGAGGAGGATCGAGAGCACCTGCCGGTAGGAGTCCGGCTGGCCGGCGGCGTCGGCCAGGTTGCGGTAGGTGCGGGTCTTGCCGTAGGGGATCTTCATGGTCTCTTTGAGCACCCGCTTGGCGAAGCCGGTGAGGCCGCTGGGGCCGAGGTTGAACTCGATCTCGATCCGCCTCCTGGCGCCGGCGAAATACTCGGACAGCCGGCCGAAGATCTCGTCGAGGAAATCCGAGCCGTCGACCTTGTGGAAGGGAGTGAACCGCGCCCGCGCCCCCCGCTTGGGCTCGATGAGGATGCGGGTGACCGCGGTCCCCATGAGCTCGACTCCCAGGGTCCCGATGAGAGAGGGCAGGAGGATTCGCTGCGGCTCCACCAGGTGCTCGGGCTGGGCGCCGCCGTCTTCCTGTGCTTCCGGCATGAAATCGAAGGTTAGCACGGCGGGCGGGCGGGGGAGGAAGTGGAAAGAGCCCGCCTCGGCGCCGGGCGGCGGCAGCGAGCGGCTCGGTGGCTGATTTAAACATCTTCATGACCGAATTGCACCCCATAGTCGATGTTGGATATTGAAAACGAGCACAAGTGGCCCCTTGAGCGTATTTCCTGGTCCGGTGTAAGTTTCATGTAGAGAAAGACTTACAGCTTGCCTGAGTCCGCGCCACCCGGTACATTTCGCTTGTGGACATGTTCACCAACCTGGGTCGGACGCTCGGCCTGCTGCGCGAGCTGCGGGGCAAGAGCCAGGCCCGGGTGGCGCGCGAGGCGGGGATCGGCAAGAGCCAGCTCTCGAAGTACGAGAACGGCAAGGAGCTGCCCAAGCTCGACTCGCTCGAGAAGGTCCTCAAAGCCCTCGCGGTAGGGCACTTCGAGTTCTTCTACACCCTCTATCTGGTCGACGAGCGCGCCGCCGAGCTGGCGCGGGCCGACGCCCTCCCCGGCGCCGCGCCGCGCGCCGAGGCCTCCGAGCCGATGCCGGCAGCTCCGCCCCTGCCGCCGCCGCTCTTCAAGGTCCACCCCCTGCTCTCGGAGTCTACCGACCAGGCCTTCTCGCGGGTCTTCTCCGACCTCCTCCTCCTCTACCGGCGCGTCTTCGAGCAGATCGTCTTCGCCGGTGAGAGCGAGCGGTCGGCGGCCACTGACGGCGCCAAGCTTCCCCTCTAGAGCCTCCCCTCCGGGCGAGCAGGATTTTCCAAGGAGTCCGCTCCGCCCGCGGCTACAGTACGCTCCGCGGGCAGCCGGCGCAGGGGCGCCAGCGGAACCGCGCAAGGAGACCGACCCATGATCGGCAGGACCTGGCACGGCTGGACGACGCGCGAGAGCGCCGACGCCTACGAGGCGCTCCTGCGGGCGGAGGTGCTGCCCGGCATCCACCGGGTGCCCGGCTTCCACGGCGCTTATCTGCTCCGCCGCGAGGACGGCGGCGAAGTCGAGTTCGAGACCCTCACCCTCTTCGCGTCGATGGCGGCGGTCGAGGCGTTCGCGGGCGCGGACCACGAGGCGGCGGTGGTGCCGCCGGAGGCCCGGCGCCTCCTCGCGCGGTTCGACTCGCGCTCGGTCCACTACGAGGTGCGGCTGGCGCCGGAAGATCTCATGGCGCAAGCCGAGCCGCGGCTGCTGCGCGCGGTGTACTACCGTCGGCTGGATGCTCCCGGCGGCGAGCACTGCCGTCTCCTCGCCGCGCCGGACGGCCTCCGCCTCCGCGGCGCCGCGCTCCTGCTCGACGCCGGGGCGCCGCTCGAGGTCGAATACGAGATCGCCTGCGGGAAGGGCGGCGAGACCCGCTCCGTGCGGGTGGAGCTGACGCGCGGCGCGGCGATGCGGCGCCTCGAGCTCGCCGCTGCCGACGGTCGCTGGCTCCAGGACGGCCGGGAGTTGCCGAGCCTCGCCGGCTGCCTCGATGTCGATCTCGCCATCACCCCGTCGACCAACCTGCTGCCGATCCGGCGGCTCAACCTCGCGGTCGGCCAGTCCGCGGCGGTGACGGCGGCCTGGGTGCGCTTCCCGGACCTCACCATCGAGCCGCTCCCCCAGCGCTATACGCGGCTCGCCGAGGGGCGCTATCGATACGAGAGCCGGGGCGGGAGCTTCACGGCCGATCTCGACGTCGACGAGCACGGTTTCCCGATCCGCTACCCGCCCTTCTGGGAGAGAGCCGCGACCCTCGACGGCGAGTAGGGAGAGCCTGTCGGGCGCGCTTCAGGGTCTCGGAGGGGCGGGAGCGAGCCGGACCCTGGCGGTCTCCCAGCGCGCCGCGGCGAGCTCGCCGCCGAGGTCCGCGTCCCCGGCGTACGGGCGGTCGGGGATGCGCCGGCAGGGGACGGCGAAGGCGGTGGCGCCGGCGAGGGGGAAGGGGTCGAGGTGCACGGTGTCGGCCGAGGCCGACAGGCGCCCGGCGGTTCCGTGGCGGGAGAAGCGCTCGGGCGCGCGGCTCGAGACGGCGAGCGAGACGAGATCGGCGAGGTCGAGGAAGCGGTAGTCGGCCGCGACCTCCGCGGGGGCGACGCCGGTGGCCTCGAGCAGGCCGCTCTCGAGCTCGTCCAGAAAGGCGAAGAAGCTCTCCCAGGCGGGGTCTTCCGCGCGGTCGCGGTGGAGCGCGCGGGCGTGGCGGGCGATGAGGAGGGCGGCGTAGGGGTGGCTGCCCGCGAACCGCGCCGTGCCGCGCTCCCAGATCGCGATCCGTTCCTCGCGCGGCATGGAGAGGAAGTCGTGCGGGCGGCCGCGGGCGGCGTCCCAGCGCGGCGCGGCGTCGGCCTCGCGCCAGCCGTTGTCGTGCTCGCGGCCGGCGAAGAGGATCTCGGCGCGGCGCGGGTGCCGCGGGAGCCCGTCGGCACGCCAGAGGGAGAGGATCTCGCCCGCGAGGTGGGCGTGATCGGGCTGGGTGACGAGGACGAGCTCGGCGCCCTGCTCGACGACGATCACGCGCCCGAGGCTCGCACGGGGATCGGGCCTAGGAAGGCACCTGCGAGTCCTCGTCGCTCTCGCCGGGACCCGCGAGGCCCAGGTAGCGCTCGACGGGGATGCCGACGCGGCGCTCGAAGCGCTGGCGTTAGCTCTCCACCTCGCCGACCGCCTCGTCCACGTACACCCGCTCCACCCGGAAGAGCGGCACGAACACCGTCGAGAGGCCCAGCGACTGGTCGCCCGGCCGGGTCGCCTGGCGCATCCAGTCGTCGAAGCTGGAGATGTTGATGCCGCGGAGCATCACGCCGGCGACCCCGAGGTCGTGGAGGATTCCCCAGAGCTTCTCGGTGGGGTTGATCAGGTGGACGATGACGATGGTGCCGGCGCGGATCATCGCTCGGGCTCTCCCTCGGGTCCCTGGGGTTCCTGTCGCGGCCCGTCCACCGGCTGCGCCAGCTCGAGGAGCACGCCGCCGGTCGAGCGCGGGTGGACGAACTGCACCCAGCAGCCGCCGGCGCCGCGGCTGGGCTCGGGGCGGAGCACCTGGAAGCCGGCGGCGCGGAGGCGCCGGTCGTCCTCCGCCACCGCGTCGGTCGCCAGGCAGAGGTGGTGGAGGCCGGGGCCGCGCTGGGCGAGGAACTTGGCGATGGGCGAATCGGGCGCGGTGGGCTCCAGGAGCTCGATCCGCGCCTCGCCGCAGGGGATGAGCGCCACCCGGACCTTCTCCGCCGGCACCTCCTCGATCGCCTCGACGCGGAGCCCCATCGCCTCGTAGACCTTGCGTCCCTCCTCGATCGAGCGCACGGCGATCCCCAGGTGATCGATGTTTTTGATCATGCGCCTCCCTCCCTCCCCGCCGCCACCGGCGCTGGAGGGATCATGCGCCTCCCTCCTGCGTCGCTCCCGTCGTTTCCGGGTGGACGACCCCGGCGAAGAGGCGCTCGGCGACGCGGTAGGGGTCGAGGCGGGCGGTGAAGCCGCGCTCGACCTCGCGGTCGAGCCCGAGGACGCGATCGGCCTCGCGCACCACCCGCTCCTTGAGGATCGTCTCGACGCGGAGGCGCAGATGGCTGCGCCGCCGGCGCTCCAGCTCGCCGCTCTCCGCGAGCCAGGCGAGGTGGCGGTCGGCGGCGGCCGCGACCTCGGCGATCCCCTCGCCGCGGCTCGCCACGGCCTTCAAGATCGGCGGCACCCACTCCCCGTGCTCGGCCGCCAGCGACAGCATCATGTGGAGGTCGCGCACGGAGCGGTCGGCGCCCTCGCGGTCGGCCTTGTTGACGACGAAGACGTCGGCGATCTCGAGGATGCCGGCCTTGATCGCCTGGATGTCGTCGCCGAGGCCGGGGACGGTGACGACCGCCACCGTGTCGACGCTCCGCACCACGTCCACCTCGTCCTGGCCGACCCCCACGGTCTCCACCAGCACGCGGTCGAAGCCGGCGGCGTCGACGAGATCGACGGCGTCGCGCGAGGCGCGCGCCAGGCCCCCCATGTTGCCGCGCGTCGCCATCGAGCGGATGAAGACGCCGGGGTCGGTGTAGTGCCCCTGCATGCGGATGCGGTCGCCGAGGATGGCGCCGCCCGAGAAGGGCGACGAGGGATCGACGGCGAGGATGGCGACCGTCTCGCCGCGCTCGCGGTAGAGCCGGGCGAGGCGGTCGACGAGCGTGCTCTTGCCGGCGCCGGGCGGGCCGGTGACGCCGAGGACGCGCGCCCGGCCGGTGCGCGCGTAGATGCGGCCGATGAGCTCGCGCTGCGCGGCGCCGCCGCCCTCGGCGAGCGAGATCGCCCGCGCCACGGCGCGCGGCTCGCGGGCGAGGAGGCGCGGCACGAGCGCGTCGAGCTGGTCTTCGCGCGCCCGCGGGGACGGCGGCCGCGGGTCTGCCTCGCCAGGCGCCTCGCCGCGCTCGGGGGCGGGCATCAGCGCCCTTTCAGCAGCTGCCGGGCGATCACCAGGCGCTGGATCTCGCTCGTTCCCTCGCCGATGGTGCAGATCTTGGCGTCGCGGTAGTACTTCTCGGCGCGGTAGTCCTTGATGAAGCCGTAGCCGCCGTGGATCTGGACGCCGCGCTCGGAGCAGAAGACGGCGGCCTCGCCGGCGAAGAGCTTCGCCTCGGAGGCCAGGCGGGTGACGTTCTGGCCGCGGTCCAGCGCCTCGGCGGCGGCGAGGGTGAGCGCCTGGGCGGCGGCGATGCGGGTCGACATCTCGGCGAGGGCGAACTGGATGGCCTGGAACTCGGCGATCGGCTGGCCGAACTGCTCGCGCTCCTTGGCGTAGCGGAGCGCCGCCTCGTAGGCGCCGATCGCGGTGCCCAGCCCCAGGGCGGCGATCGAGATGCGCCCGCCGTCGAGGATCTCGAGCGCCTGGATGAAGCCTTCGCCGGGCTTGCCGAGCAGCCGGTCGTCGGCGACGAAGCAGTTCTCCATGACCACCTCCGAAGTGTCGGAGGCGCGGATCCCCAGCTTGTTCTCCTTCTTGCCGGCGCGGAAGCCCTCCATCCCCTTGTCGAGGACGAAGGCCGAGATGTTGTGATGGCGCGGGCCCTCGGGGTCGGTCACCGCGAAGACGACGCAGACCTCCCCCACCTTGCCGTGGGTGGTGAAGGTCTTCGAGCCGTTCAGGATCCAGCCGCCGTCGACCTTCTCGGCGCGGGTGCGCGTGCCGGCGGCGTCGGAGCCCGCGCCCGGCTCGGTCAGGCTCCAGGCGCCGATCTTCTTGCCGCTCGCCAGCGGCGTCAGCCAGCGCCGCTTCTGCTCCTCGTT
>DATBQN010000512.1:0-7283 GCA_036560825.1 Thermoanaerobaculia bacterium | reverse complement strand
AGGAAGGTGACCGTCTGGCCGGACTCGCTAGGCGGGCCGGGGGTGATGCCGGTCGCCCAGCCGGCGACCGTCTGTGGCCCGGCGTCCTCGAGCACCGTCTGGTCCGGCCCCTTGGTGAAGGTCGGCGGCTCGTTGACGTCGACGACGTCGATCGTCACCGTCGCCGTGGCGGTCCCCGAGAGGTTGCTCACCGTGTAGGTGAAGGAGTCGTTCGGTGGGCTGACGAAGCCGGCGGCGGGGGTATAGTTGAAGCTGCCGTCGGCGTTCAGGGTCACGTGGCCGCCCTGCGCGGTGAGGGCGTTCGTCTGCACGGTCGCCGCGAGGTTGCCGCCGGTGTCGTTGCCGAGGACGCCGGGCGCGGCGACGCTGAGCGGCTTGTCCATGAGCGTGCTGTAGCTGTCGTCGTTCGCCACCGGTTTCGACGAGAAGATGACGTCGAAGCGGAAGAAGAGGTTATTGCCCTCGCGGGTGGCGAAACCGGCCACCAGGTCGGCGTCGACCGGCGCGTCGCCCGTGGCGTCCGTCGCCACCGGGGCGATGCCGGTCCAGTCGGTGATGACGCCGTCGGGGACGATCGCCGCCCAGGTGACCCCGAGGCCGACGGTGAGGAGGAGGACCGCGGCGATGGCGCCGCGGTTGGCGCGGCGGCGCCGCAGCAGCACCAGGCCGCCGCCGCCGAGGAGGAGGGCGAGCGCGAGCAGGCCCGCGGCGCCGAGGGTCGGCACCTCGGCGATCGAGGCGAGGCTCAGCAGGATCGGGCCGCCGGTCCGCGTGCCGTCGGTGGTGATCATGGCATCCGATCCACCGCCGCCCACGATGTCGCTGATGAAGCCGAGCCGTATGGTCGGGCCGAAGGTCAGCCCGCCGAGCGGCAGGTAGGTCTCCACCGTGCCCGAGCCGCCGGTGCCGTTGCCGATGCCCACCGCCCAGGGGGGCGCGAAGAGGCCCGTAACGGGCGCCGGCGCGCTGAAGGTGCCGGGAGCCGCCGTGCACATCTGCGAGGCGACGCTGATCACCTTGGGCGGCGTCGTGCTGAGGTCCACCGTCGTGATCAGGATCTCCTCGACGCCCTGGAAGCTGCCGGCCGCGGTGGCGACCGTGCAGCCGGTCGACGGCTGGTCGTCGAGGTCGAGGAGGACCTTGAACTCGGAGGTGGCGGCGTGGGCTGCCGGGACGGCAAAGAAGAGGGCGAGGAGCCCAGCGGCGGTGCCTCGGACGAAAGTGGTCAAGCGCATGCAATCTCCTCCTGCATCCCTGCCGGGGACCATCGCTCGTGTCCGGGACCCGATGGGGTCCCTTCCTCTCCCACGCGCGGGCTCGCTGGAGCCGGACCGGCCGACAGGGGATGAGTCGCGTCGAGTGCGGCCGAGATTAACACAGGAGTCGTGCGGCGGAGATGGCCTAGCGATCGCTCAAATGGAACGGTGACGATGTCCTTCAAGAGGAGACGGCGGGCGGCGGAGCAGCGTGAAATCTCCGCCGCGGGATCAGGATGAGGCCTGCGCCGACTGAGCGGCTCAAGCGCTCGCGGGGAGCTCGGTCGCGACGGGAGCGGCGAAACGCGCGCTGCCCAGGAGCATGCGGGCGAGCTCGCGCCAGCCGGCAGCGAGGAGGTTGAAGAGGTTCAGGCTGATCAGCGCGACCACCGCGCCGACCAGCGCGCAGGCGAGCGCCGGCCCCAGGCTGTCGACAGGGCCGTCGAAGAGGTAGAGCGGCTCCCAGGAGTAGATGAAGGGGGCGGCGAGGAGCGCCCCAGCGATCGAGATCAGAGTCACCACGACGACGAAGGAGACCAGCCCGAGCGGGAACTTGACGGCGAGGTACCCCATGCCTTTCCAGGTGACGGGGTTGGCGAGGAACTCGCGGAAGCGCTGCCACGCCGTGGCGTCGGCGTGCGGCGCCGGCGCCATCGGCGGCACCTTGGCGCCCAGCAGGTGGATGGCGAGCTGGCGCTCGAGGGCCGCGAGACCGAAGCTCATCCCGACCACCAGCGCCAGGATGGGCAGCCCCACCCAGATGATGGTGAGGCCGAGGCCGACCGAGAGCCCGACGGCGAGGAAGACGAAATAGGCAAGGCCGGTGGGGAAGGCGAGCGCCAGGTAGAGCAGATTGCCGTAAGAGCGCGGCTCGATCGGCGCGCGCAGGAACCTGGCGACGGCGCCGGCCGGCGGTCTCGGAGTCTCGGTGTCCATGACGTCTCCTCTCGGATCGAAGGGCCGGGCGTGCCCGGCGTCCCACACTACGGGGCCGCGCCCTTTCGGTTTCCGGCCTTGGTTTCCGCGCCTTCATTGTAACTTTGCTATGCTCTTCGAAGCTCGCTTCGAGGACCCGCCGCCTGTCCATGCCGACCCATTTGGGACGCCAATCGGGACGCCGACGCGCCCGGGCCCGCTCTCTCTGGACCCTCCTCGGCCTGGGGGCCGCATCCTTATTATTAGAGGCGGGTTTAGGTGCGGCGCCGGCGCGCGCCGCGGCGACGGTGACGGTCAGCGTCGACCCGGGCGCCGCGCGCCACCCGATCTCGCCGCTCATCTACGGGGTCAGCTTCGGGAGCGACGCCCAGGCGGCCCGCCTGCGCTGGCCGATCCGGCGGTGGGGCGGCAACGCGACGACGCGCTACTCCTGGCGCGACGACATCGCGAACCGCGCCAGCGACTGGTTCTTCTACAACATCGAGGAGAGCAACCCGAACCCCGCGGCGCTGCCCGACGGCTCCGCCGCCGACCGCTTCATCGACGCCACCCGCGCTGCCGGCGGCCAGCCGGTCATCACCCTCCCCACCATCGGCTGGACGCCGATCGACCGCCAGCGCCGGTGGGGCTTCTCGGTCGCCAAGTACGGGGCGCAGCAGGCGACCGAATGCACGGCGACGGGCTTCCCCTCTTGGTGCAACGCCGACGCCGGCAACGGCTACCGCGCCAACGGCGCGCCGATCACCGGCAACGACCCGCGCGACACCTCGCGCCTCGTCGACCCCTCCTTCGACACCGCCTGGATGGCCCACATCGCCGCGCGCACCGGCACCGTGGCGCAGGGCGGCGTGCGCCTCTTCGCGCTCGACAACGAGCCGATGCTGTGGAACAGCAGCCACCGCGACGTCCATCCGCAGGCGACGACCTACGACGAGCTCTGGCAGCGGACGCGCGACTATGCCGCGGCGATCAAGGCCCAGGACGCCGGCGCACAGGTGATGGGGCCGGTCGTCTGGGGCTGGTGCGCCTACTTCTACTCGGCGGCGGACGGCTGCGCGCCGGGGCCGGACGCGGCGGCTCACGGCAACCTCGCCCTCCTCGACTGGTACCTGAAGCAGGTCGCCGACTACCGGACGGCGACCGGGGTGCGTCTGGTCGACTACCTGGACGTGCACTACTACCCGCAGGCCGGCAACGTCACCCTCTCCTCCGACGAGACGCCGGCGACCTCGGCCCTGCGCCTGCGCACCCTGAAGAGCCTCTACGACCCGTCCTACGTCGACGAGTCGTGGATCGGCCAGCCGGTCGACCTCATCCCGCGGATGAAGGCCTGGATCGCCGCGCGCCTGCCGGGCGCCGGCCTGGCGATCACCGAGTACAACTGGGGGAACGACGACGGTCCCTCCTCCGCCCTCGCCCAAGCGGAGGCGCTCGCCATCTTCGGCCGCGAGGGCGTCGACCTCGCCGCCCGCTGGGAGGCGCCGGCCGACGGCTCGCTGGTCGAGGACGCCTTCCGCCTCTATCTGAGCTACGACGGCGCCGGCTCGCAGGTGAGCGGCGACAGCGTCCGCGCCGTCTCCTCGGACGTCGACGCGGTGGGCGCCTACGCCGTCCGCGGCGCCGGCTCCCGCCTCTACGTGCTCCTCTTCAACAAGGACACCGCGGCGCGCCAGGCGGCGGTCGGCGTGCCCGGCGGCGTGGTCCAGCCGGCCGCCCTCTTCCGCTTCGATCCCATGCATCGCCTGGGTGCCGCCGGCACCGCCGCACCCGCGGCCGGCACCCTCACGCTCACCCTCCCGGCGCGCTCGGCGACCCTCGCCGTGCTCGACCTGCCGCCGCCCGCCGGCGGCGACTACTACACGGTGACGCCCTGCCGCGCCGTCGACACCCGCGGCGCCGCCGGGCCCTATGGCGCGCCCGCCCTGGCGGGGGGCGTCGAGCGCACCTTCGCGCTCGCCGGCCGCTGCGGCGTCCCCGCCACGGCCCTGGCGGCAGCGGTCAACCTGACGGTCGTCTCCCCCAGCCGCGACGGCGACCTCCGCGCCTATGCCGGCGGCTCCGCCGCCCCGGTCGCCACCGCCGTCAGCTTCGCCGCCGGGCGCACCCGCGCCAACAACGCCGTCCTGCCGCTCGCCGCCGACGGCAGCGCCATCCTCGCCTTCCAGGCCGACCTCGCCGGCGGGACGGGCACGCTGGATCTCCTCGTCGACGTGGTCGGCTACTTCCAATAGAGAAGGCGGGCAAGGCGCGCCTCGCGCGCCGGCGTGCACCTAGGTTGACGGGACCGCAGCGGGCGGCTCTCGCCGCCCCCCCTTTCGGGGGTCCCGGTTTCCCCGGCGCGGGACACGGAGACGACATGGAACCCCTCATTCGCGAGCTGCGTCACGCCGCCACGGTGCTCCGGCGGCGTCCCTGGTTCACGGCGGCGGCGGTCCTCTGCCTCGCCCTTGGGCTGGGCGCCACCAGCGCCATCTTCACCATCGTCAACACCGTCCTCCTGCGGCCGCTGCCGTACGCCGACTCCGATCACGTGATGATGCTGTGGAACCAGCGCGGCAGCCAGGGGCTGAACCTCCCCGTTTCGGCCGCCGAGTACGTCGACTTCCGCGACCAGAACCAGACCTTCTCGGGCATCGCGGTGCTGATCGCCAACATCTATGGCCTGACCGGCGAGGGCTTGGAGCCGGAGCGGGTGACGGGGGCGCGAGTATCCGGCAACTTCATGACCGTCCTCGGCGTCCGCCTCCAGGCTGGCCGCAACTTCCTCCCCGAGGAGGACCGCTTCGGTAACGAGCACGAGGTCATCCTCTCGAACGGCTACTGGAGGCGGCGCTTCGGGGCCGATCCCAAGATGGTCGGCCGGGCCATCAACCTGGACGGCTCGCCGACCACGGTGGTCGGCGTGATGCCGCCCAACTTCACCTTCGGCGACGTCGACTACGACGTCTTCGCGCCGATCGGCTTCAACCCGAAGGTGCTCACTCTGCGCAAGGCGCGCGGCCTCACCATGGTCGGTCACCTCAAGCCGGGAGCCACTCCCCAGCAGGCGCGAGCCGACCTCAACGGCATCGTCCGCCGCTTCCGCCAGCAGTTTCCGAGCGACTACAAGGACTCCACCTGGAAGGTCGCCGTCGTCCCCATCCTCGACGACCTGGTGGGAGGCGTCCGCCCGGCCCTGATGGTCCTCCTCGGCGCGGTCGCCCTGGTGCTCCTCATCGCCTGCGCCAACGTCGCCAACCTCCTCCTCGCCCGCGCCTCGGCGCGCGAGAAGGAGGTGGCGATCCGCCTCGCCCTGGGGGCCGGCCGCGGCCGCATCGTGCGCCAGTTCCTGCTCGAGTCGCTCCTCCTCTCGCTCGCCGGCGGCGCCGTCGGCCTGCTCCTCGCCGGCTGGGGGGTCAAGGCCCTGGTGGCGAGCAACCCCTACAACATCCCGCGCCTCGAGCAGATCTCGCTCGACGGGCGGGCGATCGCCTTCACCGTCCTGGTGTGCGCCGTGGCGGCCCTCTTCTTCGGCCTCGCTCCGGCCCTGCAGGCGGCGCGCACCGATTTCCACGGCGCCCTGAAAGAGGGAGGGAAGACCTCGGCCGTGGGCTCGGGCGGCCAGCGGATGCGCAGCGCCCTGGTGATCTTCGAGGTGGCGCTGGCGCTGATGGTGCTGGTGGGCGCCGGGTTGGTGCTGAAGAGCTTCCGCAAGCTCGCGCAGAGCGACCCCGGCTTCCGGCCGAAGGGCGTGCTCACCGCGAGCGTGCTCCTGCCGCGCGCCAAGTACGGCGCGCCGGCGAAGAGCCGCGGCCTCTTCCGCGAGCTGCTGCCGCGCATCGGCTCGATCCCCGGGGTCCGCTCGGTGTCCATGGTTTCGGCGCTGCCGCTGGGCACCGTGCAGTCGCTCGGCAACCTCGCCTCCCACGAATCGGGCTCGCTGAACGACGCCGACCAGCTCACCGTCAACCGGCTGATCGTCGATACCGGCTACTTCCAGACCATGGACATCGCGCTGCGCCGCGGGCGGCTCTTCACCGCCGCCGACGACGAGCGCGCGACCGGCGTCGCGATGATCGACGAGGGGCTGGCGAAACGCTTGTGGCCCAACGAGGACCCCATCGGCCGCCGCTTCCGGCTCGACCCCGATCCCTTCCCCGGCGCCAAGGACGGACGGCTCGTCGTGGGCGTCGTGGGCACCGTGCGCCAGCAGGCCCTGGGCGAGCCCTCGCTCGATCAGATCTACCTGCCGTACGCCCAGCTCCCCTCGACCTTCATGTCGCTGGTGCTGCGCGCCGACGCCGAGCTGTCGAGCCTGACGCACTCCGTGCGCGCCACGGTCACCAGCGTCGACCACGACCTGCCGGTGTCGAACGTCCACACCATGGAAGAGGTCCTCGCCGCCTCGCTCACCCGCGCGCGGGTCAACGCCCTCCTCTTCGGCATCTTCGCCCTCGTGGCGCTCGCCCTGGCGGTGGTCGGCGTCTACGGCGTGATGGCCTACTCGGTAGCGCAGCGCACGCACGAGATCGGCATCCGCATGTCGCTGGGGGCGCAGTCCAGGGACGTCCTGCGCATGGTCATCCGGCAGGGGATGGCGCTGACGGCCGCCGGCCTCGCGGTCGGCCTCATCGCCTCGATCGCCGCCACGCGCGCGGTCGCCAGCCTGCTCTATGGCGTGAGCTCGACCGACGTGCTGACCTTCGCCGAGGTGCTTTTGCTGCTCGCCGCCCTCGCCTGGCTCGCCAGCTTCGTGCCGGCCCGGAAGGCCACCCGGATCGACCCCATGATGGCCATGCGCTACGAGTAGGGGGCCGGCCGGGAACCCTTGTGTAACAAAGACTTAATGAGTGAAGCCCGGTCCTCCGCGAGCGCTCTGGCGGAGGGCTGAATCCGTCCCTCTTTCCATACCCGCGAACACCAGTGGTTTGCAGGGAGGCGCGGCCGAGCCGCCTCGACGGACGACCGGGCCGCCGCCGATCGGTTCGACACCCCCATTGAATATCTCCCGAGAAGGAGCGATTTGCGTGACGACCGCAGCCCGGGGCCGTGGCAGGCCATGAGTCGGATGCCCCTCCAAGAGGTCGCCGGACTCTCGCGCGAGAAGCTCGA
>DATBQN010000511.1:0-3844 GCA_036560825.1 Thermoanaerobaculia bacterium | reverse complement strand
TGCCGATCCTGGTCCTCTGCCTGGCGCTGCCCTCGGGCGCGCTGGGGCAGGAGAGCCCGCCGCCTCCCTCGCCACCTCCCGAGGCCGGCGCCTCTGCGACGCCCGCCGATCAGCCGCCAGTCGATCAGCCGCCGGAGCAGCCGCCCGCCGCTCAACCGCCAGTTGATCAGCCGCCGGCGGACCAGCCGCCCGCGGGGCCCACCGCCCCGCCGGCCCCCGGCTCCCAGCCGCCGCCGATCACCCCGGCGGCTCCGGCCCCCGCGGCCCCGAGCGCCGCGCCAGCGGCCCCCGGCGACGCGGTGACGGACGTCGCCAGCACTCCGACGCGCGAGGGCTTCCTCCCCCGCCTCGATTTCTACTTTCCGGAGGGCGACCTCGACCTGCGGGTGAGCCGGCTGATCAACAAGACCTTCTTCGAGGGGCAGATCAAGTACAACTTCGTCAACGGCGACATCACGGCGTTCCTGCGCTACCGCTACTACAGCTTCCGCCGCATCACCCAGCTCACCGTCTTCGACTCGATCTCCTTCCCCACCGTCGAGCACTTCTCGAACGATTTCGACCGCGTGCGCGGCGTGCTCGCGCTCGCCCAGTGGCCGCGCGACTACAACCACCGCACCTTCCTCTTGGCCGAGGTCGACCGCATCTCCTCGAACACCATCGACCTCCAGTTCAACAACAACACGACGAACAACTACGTCCGCTTCGGATACCAGATCGGCACCCCCGACGACCCGCGCTTGAACGCCATCGTCGGCGAGAGCCGCGCCGAGCGGCAGACCCTGTTCACCGCCGTGCGCGAGATCGGGCCGAACGGCTTCGGCCTCACCGCCGCCGCCACCTACGCCTTCAACTTCCTGGGCGGCGATTACCGCTACCTCAAGCTGGAGAGCGAGTTCCTCAAGCGCTTCGACATCCGCAACGACACCTTCCTGGTCAGCCGCGTCCACCTCGGCACCTTCCCGTACAAGGTGCAGATCCGGTCCGCGTCGAGCGTCGTCAGCCCCCTCGACCAGTACTCGATCCCCCGCAGCGAGTACTTCAGCCTGGACGGCCGCGACAACCTCAAGGGCCTCAAGCGCAGCCACGCGGGCGCCGACGAGGCCCACGCCACCCTCGAGTACTTCTTTCCCTGGTTCCTCGACGCCCACCGCGACTTCCTGCGGCTCGAGTGGCAGAACTGGTACTGGATCCTCTACTCCGGCCTGGGCACTGTAGGATTCAATCATCAAGTGTATACTGCGGCGACTGGGTACCATCCCGACCTCGGCGTGGGCTTCGAGTCCTCGGTCCGGTTGAGAAAACGGTACCGCTTCTTCCTTTCCGGAATCGTGGCACGGACCTTGAAAGGTGCGGGAGGAGTGGAAGCGCGGTTGTCGGTCAAGTCGTACCGCTGAGGGGACTGCAGGCGGAGAGGGTAGACGACGACCGAAGCGTTGAGGGATGCGCTCCGCCGCGGTCCAAGATCTGCAGGAGGTCTGAACCCCCTGCGTCCAGGCTCACAGCCGGAGGAGAGACATGAGAGTCAGGTATTTGGTGTGTGCGACGCTGTTGGGCCTCGTCCCAATTCTGGCGTCCGCCGGAGAGGAGGCCAACGCTCCGACGGTGACCGGCGAGACGGGGTTGTTCTCGCTGCTCACGGGCGAAACGCTCCCGCGCGGCGGCTGGTCCTTCGGGATCTACGCCAACAACTATGACCGGGTGCTCAAGGCCGGCCTGCCCGGCAAGGTTGGCGACCTCGATTGGAACCGCTACAGCGCCAGCGTCGGGGTGGGCATCACCGACCGCTGGGAGGTGAGCGCTGCGCTTCCCTACGACGACTTCCAGTTCCACAAGGACCCGCGGGTCACCCTGCTCAGCCAGACGGGGGAAGCCAACCTGCGGGTCGGCACCAAGCTCCGTCTCTTCGGCAACCCGGGGGACGACAACAAGTTCGCGATCAACGGCTTTGTAGAACTTCCAACGGGCAAGAAAGAAGTTGCATCCAGTGGCACCGGCTGGGGCGTCGGGCTCGACTGGAGCGCCCACAACTGGGTGTTCGACGTCGGCTACCGCGATCCGGGCTCGAAGTCCGGTTCGCCGATCCTCGGCTTCACCGCGGACGGTTTCCCGATCCTCGACCCGCGGTTCCGCGATGTCGAGAAGCAGGTGATCGGCGGCATCGGCTACGCGGGCCGGGTCTCCGACCGCCTCGACTGGATCACCGAGCTCGTCGGCACCTTCAACAATGCCAGCTCGGGCGACATCCGCTTCAAGGACTCCTACGACCTCACCAGTGGCGGCCGCCTGCGCTTCGGCGAGTCGCAGGACTGGGCCCTCAGCTTCGCCCTGCGGGTGGACATGAACCAGCTCAGCTCGGTGAGCGATCACTGCCCCCTGGGCGGTCTCCTCGGGCTGACCTACTTCCCGGCGCGCCATCCCGCGCCGCCGCCGCCCCCCCCGCCGCCGCCGCCACCGCCACCTCCGCCGCCACCGCCGCCACCGCCGCCGGTCGAGCCTCCGCCGCCGCCTCCGCCGCCTCCGGCTCCGGCTCCGAAGCCCGAGGAGCGGGTGACGGTCAACTTCACGCCGGGGAGCGCCCGCCTGTCGAACATCGCCAAGGCGAAGCTCGACGAGGTCGCCCTCAAGATGAAGCAGGACCCGACGCTCAAGGCCCAGGTGCTCGGTTACACCGACGCCTCCGGCAACGCCGCCGCCAACCAGCGGATCTCCGAGCAGCGGGCCCAGGCGGTCAAGAACTACCTGGTGTCGCGCCACGGCATCGATCCCAGCCGGATCACCACCGAGGGCCGCGGCTCGCAGGACTCGACCGGCAATGCGGCGGAGGATCGCCGCGCGGTCGTCATCCTGACCGTCCAGTAACGTCGAAGGCAGCGAGCAGGATCGAGGCCCCGCCAGCGATGGCGGGGCCTTTTTTACGCCCTCTTCTCGTATCCCTTTACAGCGCTTCTCGGCGCAGCGAGGCGATGGCGCCCAGGAGGCCCGCGGCGGCGCCCACGAGGACGAGGAAGGCGAGCTGCCGGCCGGTGAGGAAGTCGGTCGCCAGGAGCGTGGCGAAGATCGACGCGCCGGCTTGCGCGTGCGCCGCGCGGTAGGCGATGAGGAGGCCCGTCAGGGCGACCGCCGAGCCCAGGAGCCCCTGCAGCAAGCCCTCGACGTAGAACGGTCCGCGGATGAAGAACTCGGTCGCCCCCACCAGGCGCATGGTGGCGATCTCCTCGTGATGGAGGTAGGCGGTGAGGCGGATGACGCTCGCGATGGTGAAGACGGCGGCGGCGAGGAGCACCGCCCCCAGCGCCAGCCCCACCGCGCGGAGGATGGCGATGAGGGTGGTGAGCTGCCGCAGCCACTCGCGGTCGTCGTCGACCATGCTCACCTCGGGGCGGCGGCGCCAGGAGGCCAGCCAGGCTTCGAGCTGCGCCGCCCGCGGCCGCCTCGCCCCCTCGGCCAGGGCGACTTCCAGCGAGGCGGGGAGGGGCTCCTGGCCGAGCCCCTCGACGAGGCCGCCGAGGCTGGGGAACGCCTCCTGGAAGCGCCGCCGCGCGAGCTCCGCCGGGACCGGCTCGGCGGCAGCCACGAAGGGCGCCCGCCGCGCCTCCGCCGCCAGGCTCGCGAGCCCGGCCGCGGTCGTCTGCGGCTGCAGGTAGAGGACGACGCGCGCCTCCGCCCGCCAGCGCTCGACCGCCCCGCCGAGGTTGCGGCTGGCGAGCAGGAAGGTGCCGCCGAGACAGAGGCTCACCGCGATCGTCAGCACCGCGAGGAGGCTCACCTTCCAGCTCCGCACGAGGTTCACCGCCGCCTCGCGGGCGAAGTAGGCGAGCGCCTGGAGGAGGGTCATTCGGAG
>DATBQN010000510.1:0-6366 GCA_036560825.1 Thermoanaerobaculia bacterium | reverse complement strand
CGCGACCTTCCGCTGGGAGTTCGATCATCGCGCGGCGAGCGTGCCCTACTTCGCCGGGCCGGGCGGGGTCACGCCGCTCAACGGCAACACGGGTCCGGCGGGGTCCTTCGTCGACGGCTTCACGCCGGATCTGCGCAAGGCCGAGAACCGGTTCAACCTGGCTTTGCTCGTCAAGTTCTGATTCCGACTCCCCGGACGGCGATGAGCGTCGAGACCCCCTCCACCCGCGAGCCCTCCCGGCGGCGATCGGTCGAAGCGCTGCTCGAGGCGCGCTTCGGTCTCCGCTCCAAGCTCGCCCTGGGCTTCGGCGGCCTGCTAGCCCTGCTCCTCGCCGGCGGCATCTACAGCATCACCCTCCTCGACCGGCTGGGCGGCTCGATCGACGTCATCCTGCGCGAGAACTACGAGAGCGTCGTCGCCTGCGAGCAGATGAAGGACGCGCTCGAGCGCCTGGACAGCGCCGCCCTCTTCGCCCTCGCCGGCGACGGCGCGCGCGGCGCCGAGCTCGCGGCGGCCAACCGGCCGCGCTTCGAGAAGGCCCTGGCCACCGAGCTCGGCAACGTCACGCTGCCGGGCGAGGGCGCGCTCGCCCGCCGCCTGCAGCAGCTCTACGCCTCCTACCGGCCGGCGCACGAGCGGTTCCTCCAGAGCGACGAGCCGCTCGCGGCGCGGCGCGCGGTCTACTTCGGCACGCTCCTGCCGCTCTTCCAGCAGATCCGCACGACGGCCGATTCGATCCTCGATCTCAACCAGCGCAACATGCTCGAGGCCAATGCCCGCGCCCGCCGCCTGGCGGCGGAGGCGCGCCGGCGCACCCTCCTGCTGCTGCTCTTCGGCACCGTCACCGCGGCCGCCTTCGTCGCCTTCCTCTCGCGGGCGATGCTGCTGCCGCTCCGCCGCCTCACCGCCTCGGCGCGCGAGATCGAGAGCGGCAACCTCGACCTCGTCGTGCCGGTCACCTCGCGCGACGAGCTGGGCCAGCTCGCGGCGGCGTTCAACGCCATGGCGACGAGCCTCCGCGAGCTGCGGCGGAGCAGCCGGGCCCGCCTGCTGCGCGCCCAGCGCACCCTGCAGCTCGCCATCGACAGCCTGCCCGACGCGGTCGCCGTCCTCACCCCGAACGGCGCCTCCGGACCGCAGGTCGAGCTCGCCAACCGGATCGCCATCTCGACGCTCGGCCTGCGCCCCGGCGAGCCGGTCCCCGAGCGCCACGCCGAGTGGCTGCAGCCGCTGCTCGAGGAGGCGATGCGCTCGGGCACGCTCTCCGAGCGCGGGCACGAGGCCGCCGTCCAGCTCTTCGCCGAGGGCCGGGAGCGCTTCTACCTGCCGCGCGCTGTCGCCGCGCGCGACGAGCGGGCGCAGACCCTCTCGATCACCCTCATCCTCGCCGACGTCACCGACCTCCGGCGGTTGGAGGAGATGAGGAGCGGCCTGCTGTCGACCGTCTCGCACGAGCTGCGCACCCCGCTCACCTCGCTCCAGATGGCCCTCCACATCCTGCTCGACGAGCGCCTCGGCGCCCTCACGCCGGGGCAGACCGAGCTCCTGGTGGGAGCACGCGAGGACTCCGCCCGCCTCTCGGAGATCCTCGCCAGCCTCCTCGAGATCGCCCGGCTCGAGGACGGACGGAGCCTGCTGCGCTCCGAGGCGGTGTCGCCGCGCGACTTCGTCGAGGAGGGGCTCGCCGACTTCCGCGCCGAGCTCGCCGACGCCGGGCTGCGCCTGGAGGTCGAGATCGACCCGTCGGCCCCCGCGGTCCACGTCGACCCGGCGCGCGGCCGGCTGGTGCTCGCCAACCTCCTCACCAACGCCCTCCATCACACCCCCGCGGGCGGCGCCATCACGGTGCGCGCCGAGCGCGTCGAGCCCCCCGATCCTTCCGCAAACGGCTCGGCCGTGCGCTTCACGGTCGCCGACACCGGCCGCGGCATCCCGGCCGAGCACCTGGGGAGGATCTTCGAGAAGTTCTACCAGGTGCCGGACACCGGCGTGGGCGGCGCCGGGCTCGGCCTCTCGATCGCGCGCGAGATCGTCCTCGCCCACGGCGGCGACATCGGCGTCGAGAGCCGGGTGGGCGCCGGCACCACCTTCTGGTTCACGCTTCCGGCGGCGGCCCCGGCGACGCAGGCGACGCCGGCGAATCCCGCGACCGAGGCCCGCGGGCCGCAGCCGCCGGCGGCGGCGCTGCGCGGAGTCATCCATTAGGAGACGGCATGCTCGACCTCCTCTTCGTCCTCCTGACCCTCGCCTTCTTCGGCCTGTCCATCGCCTACGCCCGCTTCTGCGAGCGCGTCTGAGGAGCGCCGAGCCATGAGCCTCGAATACATCGTCTGCGGCCTCGTCGCCCTCGGCCTCCTGGCCTATCTCCTCTACGCCCTGCTCGAGCCCGAGCGGTTCTGAGGGAGGAGCCGCGATGCCATCCCACGATCTCCTCCAGCTCGCGATCTACCTCGCCGCCCTCCTGGCGGTGACCAAGCCGCTCGGCGTCTTCATGGCGCGGCTCTTCGCCGGCGAGCGGACCTTCCTCCACCCGGTCGTCCGGCCCCTCGAGCGGCTGATCTACCGGCTCTGCCGGATCGACGAGAGCGAGGAGCAGCGGTGGACCGTCTACACGGCGGCGATGCTCGCCTTCAGCCTCGTCTCCATGCTCCTCCTCTACGCCATCGAGCGCCTGCAGGGCTTCCTGCCCGGCAACCCGCAGCACCTCCCCGGCGTCGCCCCCGACCTCGCCTGGAACACCGCCGCGAGCTTCACCACCAACACCAACTGGCAGGCCTACGCGGGCGAGACGACGATGAGCTACCTCACCCAGATGGCGGGGCTCGCCCTCCACAACTTCACCTCGGCGGCGGCCGGCATCGCGCTCGCCGTGGCGCTCGTCCGCGGCATCGCCCGGCGCGAGGCGAAGACGATCGGCAACTTCTGGGTCGACCTGACGCGCGCCGCGCTCTACCTCCTGCTGCCGCTCTGCCTGGTGGGCGCCCTCGCCCTCGTCTCCCAGGGCGTCGTGCAGAACCTCTCGCCCTACGCCACGGCGAAGCTCGTCGAGCCGCAGCGGGTCGAGACGACGGCGGCGGGCGGGAGGAAGACCGTCTCGACGGTCGCCGAGCAGTCGATCCCCCAGGGGCCGGTCGCCTCGCAGGAGGCGATCAAGGAGCTGGGGACGAACGGCGGCGGCTTCTTCAACGCCAACTCGGCGCACCCCTACGAGAACCCGACGCCGCTCTCGAACTTCCTCGAGATGCTCTTCATCCTGGCGATCGCCTCCGGGCTCACCTACACGCTGGGACGGATGACCGGCAACCAGCGCCACGGCTGGGCGGTCTTCGCCGCCATGGCGATCCTCATGCTCGCCGGCGTCCTCGCCATCTACGCGGCGGAGGCGCGCGGCAACCCGATCCTGGCGCGCCTCGGGGTCGACCAACACGCCTCGGCGGCGCCCGGGCTCGAGCAGCCGGGCGGCAACATGGAGGGCAAGGAGGTCCGCTTCGGGATCTTCAGCTCGGCGCTCTTCGCCACCCTGACGACCGACGCCTCGTGCGGCGCCGTCAACGGCGTGCACGACTCCTTCACGCCGCTCGGCGGCCTGGTGCCGCTCCTGAACATCATGCTCGGCGAGATCCTCTTCGGCGGCGTCGGCTCCGGCCTCTACGGCATGCTGGTGATGGTGATCTTGACCGTCTTCATCGCCGGCTTGATGGTCGGGCGGACACCCGAGTACCTGGGCAAGAAGATCGAGTCGCGCGACGTCAAGATGGCGATGCTCTACGTCCTCGTCTTCGCCTTCTCGATCCTCGTCCTCTCCGCCTGGTCGACGGCCGCGCCCTACGGCGCCTCGAAGGTCGCCAACGCCGGCCCCCACGGCCTCTCGGAGATCGTCTACGCCTACGTCTCGGCGACCGGCAACAACGGCTCGGCCTTCGCCGGCCTCTCCGCCAACAGCCTCTGGTACAACCTGACGCTGGGCTTCGCCATGCTCGTCGGGCGGTTCTTCATGGCCATCCCGGTGATGGCGATCGCCGGCAGCCTGGCGGCGAAGAAGGCCGCGCCGGCCTCGGCGGGGAGCTTCCCCGTCCACACGCCCCTCTTCGTCACCCTCCTCCTCGGCGTCATCCTCATCGTCGGCGCCCTCACCTTCTTCCCCATGCTCTCGCTGGGGCCGATCGCCGAGCACTTCCTGATGCAGCAGGGGAGGACCTTCTGATGTCCGAATCGCGGCCGCTCTTCGAGCCGCTGATCGTCAAGCGGGCCGTGCGGCAGGCCTTCGTCAAGCTCGACCCGCGCCAGGTGGCGAAGAATCCGGTGATGTTCGTCGTCGAGGTGGGGAGCGCGCTGACCACGATCCTCGCCGTCCGCGACCTGGCGCAGGGCCGCACCGCGGACCTCGCCTTCACCCTCCAGGTCTCCCTCTGGCTCTGGTTCACCGTCCTCTTCGCCAACTTCGCCGAGGCGATGGCCGAGGGGCGGGGCAAGGCGCAGGCCGACACCCTCCGTCGGGCGAAGACGGC
Organism: Thermoanaerobaculia bacterium; assembly: GCA_036560825.1. Taxonomy (GTDB): domain Bacteria; phylum Acidobacteriota; class Thermoanaerobaculia; order Multivoradales; family UBA5704; genus DATBQN01. The sequence continues at coordinate 1,858 of DATBQN010000510.1, read as the reverse complement.
GACCATGGCGCAGCGCATCTTCGCGGGCTCCTGGGGCGCCGAGCAGACGGGCATCGAGGGGGTGCGCACCGAGACGATCCCGGGCACCGAGCTGCGCCGGGGCGACCTGGTGATCGTGCGCGCCGGCGAGATCATCCCCGGCGACGGCGAGGTGATCGAGGGGGTGGCCTCGGTCGACGAGGCGGCGATCACCGGCGAGAGCGCGCCGGTCATCCGCGAGTCGGGCGGCGACCGCTCGGCGGTCACCGGCGGCACCCGCGTGCTCTCCGACTGGATCAAGGTGCGCATCACCGCCGAGCCCGGCGAGACCTTCCTGGACCGCATGATCGCGCTCGTCGAGGGCGCCTCGCGGCAGAAGACGCCGAACGAGATCGCCCTGAACATCCTCCTCGCGGGGCTCACCATCGTCTTCCTGCTCGCCGTCGCGACCCTCCTCCCCTACGCCCTCTACAGCGCCGGGGCGGCGCGCGCCGCCGGCGGCTTCGCGCCCGCAGCGCCGCCCTCGATCACGGTGCTCGTCGCCCTCCTCGTCTGCCTTATCCCGACCACCATCGGCGGCCTGCTGTCGGCGATCGGCATCGCCGGCATGGACCGCCTGATCCAGAAGAACGTGCTCGCCATGTCCGGCCGCGCGGTCGAGGCGGCGGGCGACGTCGACACCCTCCTCCTCGACAAGACCGGCACCATCACGCTCGGCAATCGCCAGGCGCACGAGCTCTTCGCCCTCCCCGAGGTCGCCGAGACCGAGCTCGCCGACGCCGCTCAGCTCGCCAGCCTCGCCGACGAGACGCCGGAGGGGCGCTCGATCGTCGTCCTCGCCAAGGAGCGCTACGGCCTGCGCGGGCGCGAGCTGTCCGACCGCGAGGCGCTCTTCATCCCCTTCTCGGCCTACACCCGGATGTCGGGCGTGGACCTCGGCGGGAGGCAGATCCGCAAGGGCGCCCCGGATTCCGTTTCCGCCTGGATCACGGCCCAGGGCGGCACGGTTCCCGCCGGCCTCGCGGCGGTCGTCGCCGGCGTCGCGAGCGGCGGCGGCACGCCGCTCCTGGTCGCCGAGGCGACGGCTTCCGGAACCCGCGCGCTGGGGGTGATCCACCTCAAGGACATCGTCAAGGGCGGCATGCGCGAGCGCTTCGACCAGCTCCGCAAGATGGGCATCCGCACCGTCATGATCACCGGCGACAACCCGCTCACCGCGGCGGCGATCGCCCACGAGGCCGGCGTCGACGGCTTCCTCGCCGAGGCCAAGCCGGAGGACAAGATGGACCTGATCCGCCGCGAGCAGGCGCAGGGGAAGCTCGTGGCGATGACCGGCGACGGCACCAACGACGCGCCGGCGCTCGCCCAGGCCGACGTCGGGGTGGCGATGAACAGCGGCACCATGGCGGCCAAGGAGGCGGGCAACATGGTCGACCTCGACTCCAACCCCACCAAGCTCATCGAGATCGTCGAGATCGGCAAGCAGCTCCTGATGACCCGCGGCGCCCTCACCACCTTCTCGATCGCCAACGACGTCGCCAAGTACTTCGCCATCATCCCGGCGATCTTCGCCGCCCTCTACGCCCTCGCCGGTCCGGCCCCGGGCCGGCTCCAAGGCCCCCTCGCGGCATTGAACGTGATGCGCCTGGCGACCCCGGAATCGGCCATCCTCTCGGCGGTCATCTTCAACGCCTTGATCATCGTCGCCCTCATCCCGCTCGCCCTCCACGGCATCAAATACCGGCCGCTGGGCGCCGCGGCGGTGCTGCGCCGCAACCTCCTGGTGTACGGGCTCGGCGGGGTGACCATCCCCTTCGTGGGGATCAAGCTCATCGACCTCGCGGTGACGGCGCTGGGGCTGGCGTGATGGGAAGCCCCA
>DATBQN010000509.1:0-3282 GCA_036560825.1 Thermoanaerobaculia bacterium | reverse complement strand
GCGAGCGCTGGGTGCAGGCCAACGACGCCGTCTTCTCCTCGTTCGTCTCCAACCTCTACACCGGGCCCTCCATGCGCTGGCGCGGCGAGCTCACCCTGGTCGACCCGCAGACCGGCGCCGGCGTGCCGTTCGAGGCGATCTCGGGCAAGGTGCTGTCGCGCCAGGGCGAGGACACCTGGACGGTCACCATCCTCCACGACTTGACCGAGACGGTCGAGAAGAGCCGCCTCTACGAGCAGGTCAAGCGCCATTCCGAGGAGCTGCGCGAGAAGGTGGAGGAGGCGACCGCCGAGCTCGCCCTGCAGAACGAGCTGCTGCGCCGCCAGGCCCTCGAGCTCGAGCAGGCCTCGGCGATGAAGTCGCAGTTCCTCGCCAACGTCTCGCACGAGCTGCGCACGCCGCTCAACGCCATCCTCGGCTATTCGCAGCTCATGCTCGAGGGGGTGTCGGGCGACCTCAACCGGGGCCAGCAGGACAAGCTCGGGCGGGTCGACGCCAACGCCCGCCACCTCCTCTCGGTGATCAACGACCTGCTCGACATCGCCCGCATCGAGTCGGGCAAGCTGCCGATCCAGGTCGGGCCGGTCCGCCTGCCGGAGCTCATCGACGAGGTGATGGCCGAGGTCGAGCCGCTCATCGCGCGCACCCGCCTGGCGGTCGACCGCGAGCTCGCGAGCGGCGTGCCCGACCTGCGCACCGACCGCAAGAAGGTCAAGCAGATCCTCCTCAACCTGCTGTCGAACGCCCTCAAGTTCACCCCCCAGGGGTCGGTCGCCATCCGCGTCGGCTTCGACGAGCGCCGGGTGTGGTGCGAGGTCACCGACACCGGCATCGGCATCTCGGAGGAGAACCAGAAGAAGATCTTCGAGGAGTTCGCGCAGGCCGACAGCTCCTACGCCCGGCGCGCCGGCGGCACCGGCCTGGGCCTCTCGATCTGCCGCCGCCTGGCCGCCGTCCTCGGCGGCGAGATCACCGTCGTCTCGCAGCAGGGCGTGGGCTCGACCTTCACCCTCGTGCTGCCGCGCGACGGGGAGCCGTCGTGAGCCCGGGGACGCGCGCCAAGGGCTCCAAAGATGACGCGCCGCGGTCGCGGCGCGGTTCTGATGAGCCGCCGCGCTCGCGGCAGTCTCCCGGCGACGCGCCGCGGTCGCGGCGCTCTCCCTCCCTCCCGGCGCTCGTCCTGGTGGTCGACGACGTCGCCGACGGGCGCGAGATCTGCGCCGAGTACATGCTCTTCCGCAAGTACCGGGTGGCCACGGCGGCGGACGGCCGCGAGGCCCTCGCCCAGGCCTTCGAGCTGCTGCCGGACGTCATCCTCATGGACCTCTCGCTGCCCGAGATCGACGGCTGGGAGGCGACGCGGCGCCTCAAGGGGGACGAGCGGACGCGGCACATCCCGATCATCGCCCTCACCGCGCACGCCTTGAAGAGCGCGCACGACGAGGCGCTCGCCGCCGGCTGCGACTCCGTGGTCACCAAGCCGGTGATGCCGCGAGACCTCGAGTCCGAGGTCCGCCGCCTGCTCGACGGCCGCGCGGCCGAAGGGCACCGTTCCTGAATCCGAGACCGCCCGCTACCCGAAGCGAGGAGCCCGCCGCCGTGCCGAAACGTCCAGCCAAGAGATCGGGCCAGCCTGGGAAGGGCCGGTCCGCGGCCCCGAAGAAGGCCGCGAGCCGTCCCCAGCCGACGCGCAAGGCCGCCCCGAGATCGGCCAAGCCGGGCTCCAATACTCCGGCGAGGACGGCTGCGAAGCCGGCGGCCGGCCGCGCCGCACGGGAGGAGAGCCCGGCCGCGGGACAGCCGCCGGTCGCCGCGGCGCCGAGCGGCAAGTACGTCTACTGCATCATGCAGGCGACCGCGCCGCTGCGCTTCGGGCCGATCGGCATCGGCAGCGAGCCCGCCGAGGTCCACACGGTCAACTACCAGGACATCGCCGCGGTGGTCTCCGACACGCCGCTCGAGGTCTACGATCCGACGCGCGAGAACGTGCTCGCCCACGAGCGGGTCAACGAGGCGGTGATGAAGCGCTTCACCGTCATCCCGATGTCCTTCAACACGGTGTTCAAGACCCGCGAGGACATCGTCGAGCTGCTGCGCACGGCGTACGACGCTTTCCGCGACGTGCTGGGCAAGATGGAGGACAAGCTCGAGTTCGGCTTGAAGATCGTCTGGGAGCCGGAGATCGTCATCCGCGAGATCGAGAAGGAGAACGAGAACATCCGCCTGCTGCGCGAGCAGATCTCGTCGCAGAAAGGGTCGACCTACTTCGCCCGCATGCAGTACGGCCGCCTCGTCGACTCGCTCCTCCAGGAGCGCTCGGAGCGCCTGGTGGCGGAGATCTTCCAGGCCCTCTCGGACGTCTCGGTCGCCTCGCGCGCCAACAAGCCGATCGGCGACAAGATGATCCTGAACGCCGCCTTCCTGGTGCCGCGCGACCGCGAGGCCGACTTCGACGCCAAGGTCAAAGAGGTCGACGCCAGGCACGCCAACCTCAAGCTCAAGTACACGGGCCCCTGGCCGCCCTACAACTTCGTCAACATCCGGCTCAAGCTCGAGCGGGCGACGGACGCGGAGTGATCATCCTCGACCGCCTGCTCGCCGGCGGCATCTCCTTCGTGCTCGACAAGATCGCCGGCGCGGTCGACAGCGAGCTCGACGACGAGGAGAGCCTGCGCCAGGACCTCCTGGCGGCGCAGATGCAGGCCGAGCTCGGCGAGATCTCGGAGGAGGAGCTCGCCGCCGTCGAGGCGGACATCCTGCCGCGCCTGCGCGAGAGCCGCGAGCGGCGGACGGGAGCCGCCGGAGGAGCGGTCTCCTTCGGCTCCGGCGCCGAGGTCGAGGTGAGCTTTGGGGGCGAGGGAGGCGATGAGCACGACGACGAGCGCTAGCGGTCGGGCTGTCGCCGGACCGGCGGGAGTGGTGGCCGGGAGCTGGGCTGCGCTGCGGCTCCCGCCGGAGCGGGTCCGTCAGATGTTGGCGGACGACGAAGGGCTGAGGCTCCCAGGCCCTTGGCGGAATCGCCGCCGGCGCAGGTATTCCTCGACTCCACCATCTTCCTCTATCACTTCACCGGGGCCTCGCCCGAATGCCGCGGCCTGCTGGAGCGTTGCGCCGCCCGCGAGGTGAGCGCCCTGACCTCGACCCTGGTCCTGGCCGAGGTCGGTGGTCAGGGGCTGGGGAGACGCCCCGACGGCGGTGGACTGCGACAGGTCGGTGGTTGCGGACTGGGGAGACGCCCCGACGGCGGTGGACTGCGACAGGTCGGTGGTTGCGGACTGGGGC
>DATBQN010000508.1:0-12653 GCA_036560825.1 Thermoanaerobaculia bacterium | reverse complement strand
CCGGCGGCGAGGTCCTCGCCCTCCAGGGGGCGCGGGCCGACGAGCGCAGCGTGCGGGCGGCGCTCGCCGGCAAGCGCATCCTCCACCTCGCCACCCACGGCCTCGTCGACGAGCGACGCCACGAGATGTTCGCCGCGCTGGCCCTGGCAGCGTCTCCGGGTGGGCAGGGCCAGAGCGACGCCGACGGGCTCCTCCAGCTCTTCGAGATCTACCAGCTCGACCTCGACGCCGAGCTCGCCGTCCTCTCCGCCTGCTCGACGCACGCGGGCCCGGAGGTGGAAGGGGAAGGGGTCTTCGCCCTCTCGCGGGGCTTCCTCATCGCGGGAGCGCGCCGGGTCGTCGCCAGCCTCTGGCGGGTCGACGACCGCGCCACGGCCGTGCTCATCGGCGGGCTCTTCCGCGGCCTCGGCGCCGAGGCGCGGGCCGGCCGGCGCCCGCGCTACGCCGACGCCCTGCGCGCCGCGAAGGCGGCCCTGCGCGCGCGGCCGGAGTCGTCTGATCCCTACTTCTGGGCGCCCTTCACCCTCAGCGGCGAGGGTTGATCCCGTCCTCAGAGACAGGTGGCGAGGGCGCCGGTGTCCAGGATCGCCTTGAAGGTCGTGTGCAGCGGATTGAGGTAGCTCTTCGTCACCCCGGTCGCGGTGTCCATGACGCGGAGCTGCACCTGCACGTCGGTCAGCCCGCTGGCGAAGAACCAGTACCGGTGGTTGAGGCCGCAGGCGTCGAGCACCTTGACCGTGAGCTCGACGTTCGACGGAGCGAAGAACCAGAAGGTCCCGGTGTCGTCGGTCAGCGGCACCGCCTTGCCGGTGCCGGTGGCGCCCTTCGCCGTGCGCCAGGTCGCGTCGACCCGGAAGCGGCCGCCGTCCAGATATAGGGCCGCCGGGTCCCGGGTGTCGACGGCGAGGGTGACGAAGTTGTTGTCCTCGGTGTCCTCGGTGAGCCACCACGAGCTGACGACGTAGGTAACCCCTTTCTGCAGGCCGCTCAAGGTGATGCTGGCGCTCCCCCCGGGAGCGAAGGCCAGCGAGCCTCCGCTGCCGCTGGCGGACGAGGTCGGATCGAACTGGGCGCCAGCGAGCGTCCAGCCGTTGGCGTCGGAGTCGAAGCGGTCGACGAAGACGGGGAACCCGGAGGAGAGGTCGAAGAACTGCCCCGTGCCGCACGCCTGATCCTGCGCCAGGTGAGCCTCGTATTCGCCCTCCTCGACGACGAAGACGTCGTCGATCGCCTGGTCCGGCAGGCCGTTGACGGCGAATGTGACGGTGGCCGAAGGGCCGTCCGCCTGGAAGCGGAAGACGTCCGCGGTCGTCAGGGAGCCGAGCGGGCACCAGTCGGTCGGGATCTTGCGGTCCAGGCTCCTCCTCCGCAGGGTCTTCCCCTCGGCGCTCGGGGCGAGCAGCAGAGCCAGACAGAGCAGACTGCAGCAGACGGCGGCGAGGCGTTTCATGAGGCACCTCCGGTGCGACGTCGCGAAGGAGGCGGGACGCTCTCCTCCACGAGCTTGAACGAGAGCGAGGAGGGTTCCCCCTCACCAACTGGCGTGCCGGCAGCCTCGCGCGTTACGCGGATTGCGCCGCGGCCGGGCCGCTCAGAGCACCGCCGGGCCCTGGATCGTCAGCGCCTGCGGCTTGCCGAGCGGGGCGCCGTTGGCGTCCTGGAAGCGCACCTGGAAGCGGAAGAAGCCGTGACCGGCGTTCTGCGCCAGGCCGCGGTCGAGGAGCATCATCCCGGCGCCGTCGGCGCCCACGCCGAACTGCGTCGAGCTTCCCGCGGCGGTGGCGAAGGCGCCGGCGAGGGGGTTGCCCAGGGGGTCGAGGGCGACGATGTAGACGCGGATCTTCGGCCGCTCGACGTCGACCGCGTCGTCGGCGTCGGCGGCCGCGTAGACGTAGGGCGGCAGCGGGCGGCCCGCGAGGTGGGCGGCGAGGAGGTCGCGCACCGGCTGGTTCTCCCACAGCACGATGTGCAGGCGGCGGATGAGGTCGTTCGGGTAGCGGCCGATGGGCACCAGGTAGGTGTGGACCCGGGGGCCGCGGATCCAGGCCGCGGACGGCCGCGGCACGGTGCCGTCGCCCTCCGGGTCGTCCTGGAAGGCGAGCCGGCCCTGCGCGTCGACGGAGGCGCGGGCGAGCGTGTCCTCCCGCCAGCCGACGACGTTCACCACCTCGACGCCGCCGAGATCGAGCGTCCGGCTCCGCGCGCCGAGCGCGGCGTCGGAGCGCTGCGCGCGGTCCTTCATCGCCTGCCCGTCGGCGCCGGCGGGAACCCAGCCCGTGGCGACGAGCGGCGACGAGGGCTGGCCGGCGGCGTCGCGGAAGAGGTCGACGCCCGTCATGTCGGTCTTCGCCGGGTCGGGCGGCAGGAGGTCGAAGGCGGCCCACGAGCGGCCCAGGGCGCCCTGCGTCTGCGCGGCGGTCAGCGGCCCCCAGCCGCTGCTGCCGGCGAGGAGCGGCAGCGGCTGGAGCGTGCCCGCCCAGGGGACGGCCAGCGCGATGAGGCGATCGAGGAGCGGAGCGACGGTCGGGTCCTTGTCGAGCAGGCTCCGCGCCACCAGCCCGCCGGTCGAGTGGCAGAGGAGCGTGACCTTCTCGCCGGTCGCCGCGCCGAGCTCGACGATCGCCGCCTTCAGGCTGGCGAGGGCGTCCTGCTGATCGACGGGACGCCGCCAGTCCCACCCCACGGGGCGGAAGCGGTCGCCGAAGGACGCGTCGGTGATCTTGTAGCCCAGCTTCCTGAGGACGTCGTAGAGCGATCCCGCCTGCTTGAAGATGCCGGAGAGGTCGACGAACGGCAGCAGCGGCAGCGCCTTGTCGATCGGCGGGCCCGCCACCACGCCGTCATCCTGATCCGGATCGTCCGGACCGCGGAGCCTGGCGAGGAGCTGGTTGCGCAGGCCCGGCGTGATCAGGCCGAGGAGGTTGGGGAACAGCTCGTCCCCGGAGACCTTGTCGAGCAGCTTGGTCCCCGGGAAGCCGGGCACGAAGACGAGGGGCTTGGGAGCCATGGCGCTCTCCTTCCACGAGCTCTAGACGGAACGCAACGGACGATTGCCTCACGGGATCCGGGCGACCGAGCATCGGTCCGTCCAGTGGCGAGCATACTGAAGCGCGGCCTGCACCGACCGAAGAGTGCCCACCCGGCCTGCCGTCGGCGGTATTGCACGGCGAAGACGGGGAGGTAGAGGGTATGCTGGCTGTCGGGAGGACAGCGGGTGAACTTTGCGCGCGTGCTGGAATCGATAGCCAGCTTCTTAGAGGAGAGAGGGCATCAGTATGCCTTGATCGGGGGCGTGGCCTCGCCGCGTACGGGCTCGCACGGACAACGCTCGATCTCGACCTCGTCTTGGATGCAGTTGCCGGGAGTTGAACGCAGCCAGGTCAAGGCGTATTTTGACCGCCATGGCCTGAAGGAACGCTTCGATGAGATCGAAAGAGCCGGCTGACCTCATCTTTCTCGAGCGGGACCTTCCGACTACGGCGGAGGACGTGCGCGCGCTCCGCGAGCATCGGCCGCAAGCGGCGGCGGACTGGTGGAATCAGCTCACCGCTCTGTCGGAGCAGGTCCAGGGGGCGGCCGAGATCCTGCGCCGCCGCCCCACCTTCGCCGGTTGCGAACCCTTCGAGCTCTGACGCTCGCCTTCAGCTCGCCGCCGGGCTCCCCAGCTGCTCGCGGATCTTGCGGATCTGGCCGGCGTGGAGCTCGGCGTGGCTCGCCATGTGGGCGACGAAGGCTTCGAGGGTGGTGAAGCCGCGCTCCGCGTGATTGCCGCGCTGGGACCATGCCGATTCGGGGAGGCGGCGGAGCATGTCCGCCGTGGAGCGGCGCAGCAGGACGAACGTCTCCAGGGCCAGCTCGGCCGATTGCTCCGCGTAGTGGAGCCGCTCCGCCCAGCGCTCCTGATCGAAGCCGAGGAGGAGAGCCCCCGGCTCGGCGGCGATCTGGCGGATGCGCATGGCCGCCACGATGTCGTCGTCCGTCACGTGGACGACGATCTGCCGGATGCTCCACTTGCCCGGCGCCGGCGGGCGGTCGAGGATTCCGTCCGGGGTGCCGGCGAAGGCAGCGCGCACGAGGTCGATGCCGCGCTCGAAGCGGTCGAGGACGTCTTTTTGCTCCGGGCTCATGGCGCTATCTCCCGAGCAGCTCGCAGAGCAGCTCCGTGCCGCGGAGGACGACCTCCGGCGGCGCGGCGCTGAAGCAGAGGCGGATGGAGGCGGGATAGGGGCCGAAGCTGGTGCCCGGCGAGAGCAGGAGGCCGCGGTCGGCGGCGCGGCGGAGGAAGGCGAGGAGCGGCTCGCCGCCGAGCTCGGCCGCGACGTCGAGGAAGAGGAAGGTGGCGCCGAGCGGCGCCGCGACGCCGAGGCGGGCCGCGGCGCGGGCGCCAGTGTCGCGATACTGCTCGCGCGCCTCTTTCAGCCACGCCTCGCCGGGGGCCTCGAGACCCTCGGCACGGGTGAGCGCGGCGAGGGCGGAGAGCTGGGCGCCGGTCGGCGCCGAGTAGACGAGCTGCGTGGCGACCTTGAGCGCGGCGGTCATCGCGGGGAGCGGTCCCATCACCCAGCCGCAGCGGTTCCCGGCCATGCCGAAGCTCTTCGAGAATGAGCGGAAGGCAAAGGTGCGCTCGGGAGCGAGGCCGAAGGCGTCGACCGCTTCGGCCGCAGCGACCGTAGAGGCCGCCGCGGACGGACCGTAGGTGAAGTCGCGGTAGGCCTCGTCGGCGAGGATCCACAGCCCCTCCCGCCGCGCCCACTCGACGAGCGCCTCGATCCAGGAGCGCGGCAGGACGTCGCCCGTCGGGTTGTTGGGGGAGTTGAAGTAGAGCGCCGCGGTCCTCTCCCCCGTCCGCGCGGTGACGGCCGAGACGGCCTCCTCCGCTGTCGTCGGAATCCCCTCCGGGCCCGCCGCGCGATGGAACGGCACCTCGACCGGCACGCCGCCGAAGGCCTTGACGAGCCCGGCGACGAGCGGCCAGCGCGGCGAGAGCAGCAGCACCTCGTCGCCCGGCCGCACCAGGGCGCCGAGGACGGCCGCGAAGCCGCCCGTGGCGCCCGCCGTCACCAGCACGTTCGGCCGCTCGACGGCGACCCCGGTCTCCGCTCGCGCGCGTTCGACCAGGACGTCGACCAGCTCCGCCAGGCCGCCCGGCAGCGCGTAGCGATAGAGGTCCGGATGACGCGCCGCGGCGAGGTCCTCCAGGCGGCACCCCGCGGGCGGCAGGCGCCAGGTGTCGCCCAAGTGGAGGGGGAAGACCTCGCGGCCCTCCGGAGGACGGTTGGTGATCGAGTACGAGCTCGCCGGCAGCGCCTCGGCGGCCGGACTCACGCGAGGGTGGCGCGGCACGCCGGCGAGCGTATCACCGGGCCTGGACGCCGCCCCCGCGTCGCGGCTGCCGCCGTTGCGCCAGCGCTCCCGGCGTGCTAAAAATCTGCCATCCAATCTTCGTCGCCATGCAGTCGGGTGAGTCGCCGCCGCGCTCGCGCCGCGTCATCTCCCGCCTGCCAACGTCTCAACAAGGAGGAGATCTTGAGCTTTCCCTTCCTTCGCACGCGTCTGATCGCCGTCTCCCTCGCCGCCTTCGCCATCTCCGCCGTCGCGCCGCTCGCCGGCCAGAAGCCCGTCATCCTCGACCAGACCCCGGACGGACCCTGCGAGATCTTGCCGCAGCTGCCGAAGGCCGGCGCCAAGCTCACCGCCCGCGCCCAGGCCCCCAGGGGCGACCTCTTCACCAGCGTCGAGCTCGCGGAGACCCCCGCGCATCGCCTCGCGATCCTCAAGAAGACCGCGCTCTACGCCGCGCCCGCCGAGACCTGGATCGACCCGCCGGAGATCTCGGGCGACACGTCGATCGACACCACCCTCCGCATCGCCTATGCGACCAACACGGTGAACGGCAAGGCGGTCAACCTCAGGAGCTACATCGACCCGCGGACCGGCAAGGGGTCGATCCCCTCACCCACCTTCCGTCTCAAGAAGGACGGCGTCGAGCGGCGTCTGCGGGTGCTGGTCCAGAACGACCTGCCGTGCAACGGAGGGAAGCCGGGAGACCCCACCTGCCGGCCCGCGAAGTGCGACTTCCACGAGCACCAGCACGGGGGCGATCCCAACGACCCCAAGAACTTCCGCTTGAACGACACCAACCTCCACGTCCACGGCCTCCACGTCTCGCCGCGGCCGCCCCAGGACGACGTGCTGCTGACCGTCGAGCCCGGCTGCAAGTACCAGGTCGACGTGCGGATCCCCAAGGACCACCTCCCGGGCACCGCCTGGTACCACCCCCACCAGCACGGCTCGACCGCCCTCCAGCTCGCCAGCGGCATGGCCGGCGCGCTGATCCTCGAGGGGGACATCGACCGCGTCCCCGAGATCAGGGCCGCGGCGGAGAAGATCTTCGTCTTCCAGCAGATCTCCTTCGACTCGCAGACCGGCCTCAACGAGGACTTCAAGAAGCTCGACAAGCAGTGGAACGCCAACAAGATCACCCTGGTGAACGGCCAGGCGAAGCCGGAGATCGCGATGAAGAAGGGCGAGGTGCAGCGCTGGCGCTTCATCAACGCCGGCTTCTTCGAGGTGCTCCCCCTGCGCCTCACCGCCGACGACGCGAGCGCCGGCGAGCCCGACCTCCACGCCATCGCCGTCGACGGCATCTCGCTCCCCCGCCGCGAGGCGCGCCAGCGCATCGATCTCGCCCCCGGCAACCGCGCCGACGCGCTGGTCAAGTTCGACCGGCCGGGCCGCTACTACCTCTACAAGTCGGAGTCGATGCGCCAGCGCGGCGTCCTCGAGAAGGCGCAGATCCTCGCCCAGATCGACGTCTCCGACGAGGCGAAGGAGATGAAGCTCCCGGACCTCCTGCCGGGCGACGCCATCAAGCCCATCGACCAGCGGGCGGCCAAGCCCCGCGCGCCCCTCTTCTTCTCCGTCCGCTTCGACGAGCAGCTCAAGCGCCCGCGCTTCATCATCAACGGCCGCGACTTCGTGCCCAACCGCGTCGACCAGACCCTCAAGCTCGGCGCCACCGAGGAGTGGACGGTCTACAACTGCACCGACCAGGACCACCCGTACCACATCCACGTCAATCCCTTCCAGGTGACCGAGTACTCGGCGCCGGACGGCAGCGTGGTCAGGATCGACGACCCCAAGAAGCGCCCCTGGCACGACACCTTCGCCATCCCCAAGGGGCGGCCGGCGAAGGACAAGGACAACAAGCCCATCATCATCCCCGGCTACTTCAAGATGCTCACCCACTACGAGGACTTCGACGGCCGCTTCGTCCTCCACTGCCACATCCTCAGCCACGAGGACCAGGGGATGATGCAGCTCATCGACATCGTGAAGTGAGGCGCGGTGCTATCCTGGGCATTCACGCAAGGAAAGGAGAGCCCAGGCATGGTTCACGTGGCGTTGGCGGTCAAGCTGGAAGCGAAACCAGGGAAAGAGGCGGAGGTCGAGAGCTTCCTCAAGAGCGGGCTGGCGATCGTCGAGGAGGAGCCGGCGACGACGGCGTGGTTCGCGCTCCGCTTCGGCCCCACCACCTTCGGCATCTTCGACGCCTTTCCGGACGAGGCGGGCCGCCAGGCCCACCTCGCCGGCCGCGTCGCCGCGGCCCTCATGGCGAAGGCCCCCGAGCTCCTCGCGCAGCCGCCGTCGATCGACAAGGTCGACGTCCTGGCGGCGAAGCTCTGACGCGCCACTCTCTCCGCGCGCCGCGGCGCGGACGGCTCGCGCGCCGCGCGAGACCGATCCCGCCGCGGCCGCCGGCTCCCGCAGCCGCCGTCGACCCGACGAGATGACCGCGCAGGAAACCAGCGCCGAGCGCCCCGCCCACGATGCGGCCTCGAAGGAGGGCTCGCTCCTCGATCGCGTCGCGTCGGAGCTCCTCGGGCTCTTCGCGGCCGGGAGACCCACGCCCGGGGCCGGCAGTGCCGCGGCGCTCCTCGGAGCCCTCGCCGGCAGCCTCGCCCAGACGGTCGCCCGGCACACGATTCGCGCGGCGAAGAAGGACGAGGCCTGCGCCGCCTTTCGAGAGCGGGCCGAGACCCTGCTCGGGGAGGCGCGCCATCGGTTCGAGCGCCTCTGCGCCGCGGTGGACGCGGACTCCGCCGCCTTCGACCGCTTCTCGCAGCACCGCAGGCAGGTCGGGAAGCTCCTCGCCGGCGAGACGGAGGGGGCGGACGCGACGGGAGAGAGCAGGGCCGGGCTCCAGGCGCGGGCCGACGAGTCGTTCCGCCTCGCCACCGACGTGCCCCTGGGGATCGCCGCGGACTGCGCCGCCGTCGCCGAGATCGGCCTCGAGCTCCTGGAGCGCGGGCACCGGCCGGCGCGGGGAGAGGCGAGCGCGGCGGTGCTCGCCGCGGTGGCCGGCGGCGAGGCCGCGGTCCACGTCGCTCGCCTGAACCTTCGCCAGGCCGGGACCTCGGCCTGGACGGAGACCTCCCGCCGGCGGGCCGGCGAGCTGCGAGGCCAGTTGCGAACGCTGCGAGAGCGCATCGAAGCTCGCATCGACGCGGACGAGGACGAGGGCTCCCCGCCCGCGCGCCGGTAGTACACTGCCCGGCCATGAGACCCGGCAGACCGCGGTCGCGCCGGCGCGCCGGGATCGCGATCGCCGTCCTGGCCCCGCTCGCCGCCCTCGTCGCGCTCGCCGGAGGACCGCCGTCGGCGGCCGTCGGACAGCAGGCTGGCGAGGCGGCCGGCCTGGGGGACGGGCGGGACGCCGAGCGCGCCGCGATCGCCGATCTGCTCGATCACGAGCGCGCCGCCAAGGGTCTCGGCCCGGTGAAGCTGGTGACGGCGCTGTCGCGGGCGGCGCAGGCGCACGCCGCCGACATGGAGGCGCGCGGCTACCTCGGCTTCACCTCTCCCGACGGCAAGCAGATCGAGGACTGGGTGAAAGCCGCCGGCTACGAGGCCCAGCTGGTGGCCGAGAAGATCGAGCAGACCAACGATCCGCCGGCGCGCATGGCGGCCTACTGGGGACAGTCCGCGGAGCTGCAGAAGAAGAGCCTCTTCCTCCCCGAGGTCGACGAGCTGGGGGTCGGGATCGGCCGCGAGAAGGCCCGCGGCCGCGCCATCTACACCCTCGTCCTCACCCGCTCGACGGCGAGCTATCTCGCCGAGTACACCCGGCGCCTCTTCGCCGAGCAGACGGCGCGCTTCCACGACCTGCCGGCGCTCCGCCGCGAGATGCTGGCGCGCCTCAACGAGGCGCGCGCGGGCAAGGGGCTGCCGCCGCTCGCCGAGGACGCGGCCCTCGACCGCGCCGCGCAGGACCACGCCGTCGCCATCTTCCACGCCCTCACCGCGGGGCGGCCGCTCCCCGCGGAGGGGGCGCTGGCGGGCCGGGTGCGCGCCGAGGGCTACCGCTTCCACGGCAACCTCGGCGAGGACGTCGTCCAGGGCGCGCTCTCGCCGGAGGACACCCTCGCCTCGCTCCTCGGCCGCGGGAACGAGAGGCCCCAGGCGCTGCGGAAGAAATACACTCACCTCGGTCTCGGCCTCGCCGTCGAGCGCCGGGGCGAGGGCTTCTTCGCCGTCTGGGTGCAGTGCCTGGCTTACGGTGAGAGCGCCGGCGAGCTCGCCGGCCGCGAGGCGGCGCCGGACGCGCGCGCCGATTGGCTGCGGGCGCGGGCCGTCGCCCTGCGCACCGCCGATCCCGCCGACGAGGACTACCGCGACCTCGCGCCGCTCGCCGCGGCGCTCGCCGGGGCGCGCATCGTCATGCTCGGCGAGGCGACCCACGGCGACGGCGCCGCCTTCCGCGCCAAGAGCCGCCTGGTCCGCTTCCTCCACCGCGAGCTGGGCTTCTCGGTGCTCGCCTTCGAGAGCGGCCTCTACGACTGCGCCAAGGCGTGGGAGCAGGTCTCCGCCGCGCCGGGCGCGGACGACAGCGCGGCCGCCGCCGCGCGCGGCGTCTTCGGCATCTGGTCGGCGAGCGCCGAGGTGCGGCCGCTCCTCGCCGACCTCGGGCGGCTCTCGCAGGGCGCCGCCCCCCTCGAGCTCGCCGGCTTCGACAGCCAGTTCACCGGCAGCGCCTCGAAGGACTTCCTCGTCGCCGACCTCGCGCGCTATCTCGCCTCGATCGGATCGCCGACCGTCGCCGGCCAGGGCTGGCCGGACCTCGCGCGCCGCATCCAGGCGCTGATCGTCGAGGGCGGCATGCCGGCGGCGCCGGTGCCGGATCGCGCCGCGCGGCGCGATTTCGCGCGCGACCTCGAGCGGCTCGACGGCGAGATCGCCCAAAGCGAGCTCGCCGTGGGGCCGCAGCGCGCCTTCTGGCGCCAGGTCCTCCACAGCACCCGGGCCGAGGCGGAGATCGACTGGGACCTCGCCGGCGACGACGTCCGCGGCAACCGCCGGCGCGACCTGCAGATGGCGGAGAACCTCCTCTGGCTCGCCCGCGAGCGGTACGCGGGGCGGAAGATCGTCGTCTGGGCGGCCACCCGCCACATCGTGGCGAACCCGGGACGCATCGCGACCATCTTCGATCCGCCGGCGCCCGTCTTCCCGGGCGGCGCGGCGATGGGCGACGTGGTGAAGAAGGCTCTCGGCCGCGACGTCTACGCGCTGGGGATCACCGCCGCCGGCGGCTGGTGGGGCAAGGCCGGGGACCCGCCGCGCGAGCTCCCGCCGCCGCCGCCGGGAAGCCTCGAGGACCTCTGGAGCCGCGGCGGCACCGACCTCGCCTTCGTCGACTTCCGCAACCTGCCGGCGGGCGGGAGCTGGCTCAAGGGCCCGCTCGTCGCCCGCCCCCTGGGTTATGCGCCGATGCGCGCCGACTGGGCCTCGACCCTCGACGGCATGCTGTTCCTGCGCACCATGACGCCGGCGACCCGCGTCGAGGCGAGCCCCCGCGCCCCATGAGCACGAGCTGGCGGACCTCCGCCTGCGCGCTCGCCGCCTTCTCTCTCGCCGGCGCTCTCCCCACTGCGCCCTCCGCCGCGCCCGCCTCCGGATCGCCCCTGCCGGCGACCGCGGCGACAGCGAATGCCGCGGCGGCCGTCGTGGCCGCGGGCGGCCTGTGGATCGAGCCCGGGCTCGGGATGCGCTTCCGCTACGTCCCGCCGGGGAGCTTCCTCATGGGGAGCCCGCCCGAGGAGCCGGCGCGGAACGCCTTCGAGGAGCAGCACCGCGTCACCCTGACCCGCGCCGTCTGGATGGGCGAGACCGAGGTGACCCAGGCCCAGTGGCGCCGGCTGATGGGCAACGACCCGGCATTCTTCCTCCACTGCGGCGGCGACTGTCCGGTGGAGCTCGTCAACTGGTACGAGGCGGCCGCCTTCGCCAACCGGCTCTCGGCGCGCGCCGGCCTGCCGGCCTGCTACGAGCTGTCCGGCTGCCGAGGCACCCTGGGCGGCGGCTGCGCGCGGCGTCCCGAGGTCCAGAAGTGCGACGGCGACTACCGCTGCGGCGCCGCCCGGTTGACCGGCCTCGACTGCCAGGGCTTCCGGCTGCCCACCGAGGCGGAGTGGGAGCACGCGGCGCGCGCCGGCACCGCGA
The DNA here is from genome assembly GCA_036560825.1 of Thermoanaerobaculia bacterium. Taxonomy (GTDB): domain Bacteria; phylum Acidobacteriota; class Thermoanaerobaculia; order Multivoradales; family UBA5704; genus DATBQN01. The sequence continues at coordinate 1,154 of DATBQN010000508.1, read as the reverse complement.
CCGCGCTGCCGGACGGCGACCTCACGATCCTCGGCCGCAACGACGCGCCCGCCCTCGACCGCGTCGCCTGGTACGGCGGCGACAGCGGCGTGTCCTACCCCGGCGGCATGGAGTGCGCCCGCTGGTCGCAGCGCCAGGAGCCGGCGCGGACCTGCGGGCCGCACCCCGTCGCCGGCAAGCGCCCCAACGCGTGGGGTCTCCACGACGTCCTCGGCAACGTCTGGGAGCTCACCGAGGACCGCGCCGAGTGGGACGACGCCGCCGGCCGCCTGGTGACCGACACCTACGGCGGCCCCGAGACCGATCCGCTGTGCCGCAAAGGCTCGAAGCACGTCCTCCGCGGCGGCAGCTGGTACGCCCTCGCCAACACCTGCCGCCTCGCCGCCCGCGGCTCGACCCACGACGCCACCCGCGTCCGCACCGTCGGCTTCCGCCTGGCGCGGACGGCCGGATGACGCGACGACGGCGTAGATCTTCTGGTAGCGCCCCCTCGAGCGGCGCAGCGCGCGACTTCATCGCGGACCGGATTCTAGCGGCGGCGGACCTTGGCGCCCGGGCCGGCGCTACGCGGCCATGCCGCGGCCGAGTAGGTCCAGAAGCCCGAGCACGAAGAAGTCATAGAGGTAGTCGGAGGAGAGCAGCTCCGGCTCAGGCTCGCCCGCCTCGCTGCCGTCGTGGACCTCATGCACCGGACCGAAGCGCACCCGCGGAATGGGCGCGGTATTAGCCGGCGGACCGGCAGGTGGCGGGTCGAGCATCAGATCCTCGAGCTCCAGCATGTCGAACGCGAGCCTGCCGCCTTTGTACAGCGGATGGGAGCGCACCACGGTGAGCAGGAACGCGGCGCGGTCCGGCTCGTCGCGTTCCAGCGCCTTGCCGCGCCGTGCCACGCTGCAGAGCACCGCGCGGCCGCCCCGGGTTCCCTGCTTTATCTGCTCGATGAGCCGAGCGTCGGCTGGGTTCAAAAGCGTCTCCCCCCTACAATTCCCTCGTGTTCACGTAGTGGATGACTTGGCGGAGGATCGCTTTGTCCTCGCTCTCTGGGAGGAAGCCGATGGTTTCCTCGAACAGCCTGGCGCCGCGGGCCGCATGTCGCGCCGCCACCCCGCGCGCGTAGTCGATCGAGCCGTTACGCTCCATCGAGCGCAGGACGT
>DATBQN010000507.1:0-1646 GCA_036560825.1 Thermoanaerobaculia bacterium | reverse complement strand
GTGGAACGGCCTGGCGGGATACTATCCTGCAGATCGCCGTCCACCACCCAGGGAGGTCCCGTGATCAGACAACGCAGCCGCTCGCTCCGCGCTCTTCCGATGCTCGCCGGCCTCCTCGCGTGCGTCCCGTCCGTCGCCCAGCCGGCGTCCGCTCCCTCCTCGCCGGCGGCGACGCTCGCGGTCGATGCCACCGAGGCGCCGCGCCAGATCCTCCACGCCCACCTGACGCTGCCGGTGAGCGCCGGCCCGCTCACCCTCTACTACCCGAAGTGGATCCCGGGCGAGCACGGGCCGACCGGGCCGCTCGCCGACCTCACCGGCCTGCGCTTCCGGATGGGCAACACCACGCTCGCCTGGCGGCGCGACCCGGTGGACATGTACGCCCTCCATCTGGACGTCCCCGCGGGCGCCAGCGAGCTGGCGATCGACCTCGACTTCCTCAACCCGACCGAGCAGGGGAACTTCACCGCCGGCGCCAGCTCGACGCCCGAGCTCTCCGTCATCTCGTGGAACACGCTCGTCCTCTTCCCGCAGGGCAGGTCGGCCGACGACCTGCCCTACACGGCGAGCCTGAAGCTCCCCGCCGGCTGGACCTATGCCACGGCGCTGCCGGTCGACTCCGCCGGTGGCAGCGAGGGCACGGTCCGCTTCAAGACCGCCTCGCTCACCACCCTCATCGACTCGCCGGTGATCGCCGGGGCGCACCTGAAGAAGATCCCGGTCGCCGAGGCGCCCCTCCACGAGATCGACCTCGTCGCCGACAGCTCCGCCGCCCTCGACACGCCGGCGGACTTCGCGGCCCTCTACGGGAACATGGTCGCCGAGACCGGCGCCCTCTTCGGCGCCCGCCACTACCGCGACTACCACTGGCTGGTCACCCTCTCCGACAAGGTGCAGCACTTCGGTCTCGAGCACCACGAGTCGAGCGACGACCGCGTCGACGAGCCGACGCTGGGCGACGCGGCACGGCGGCGCGGTCTCGCGGGGCTCCTGGCGCACGAGTTCGCGCACTCCTGGAACGGCAAGTACCGGCGGCCGGCCGGCCTCGTCGACCCGGACTACCACGAGCCGATGCGCGGCGACCTCCTCTGGGTCTACGAGGGGCTGACCGAATACCTGGGATACCTGCTCCCGGCACGCAGCGGCTGGTGGACCCCCGAGCAATACCGCGAGGAGGTGGCGGCGACCGCCGCCGCCCTCGACCACGAGCCCGGCCGCACCTGGCGGCCGCTCGCCGACACCGCGGTCGCCGCGCAGCTCCTCTACGGCTCGGCGCACGCCTGGGGCTCGTGGCGGCGGGGCACCGATTTCTACGAGGAGTCGCTCCTCCTCTGGATCGAGGTCGACATGCTGATCCGCCAGGAGAGCCACGGGAAGCGCTCGCTCGACGACTTCTGCCGCCTCTTCTACGGCCGCCCCGGCGGCGCCCCGGCGCTCAAGCCCTACACCTTCGACGACCTGGTGACCGCCCTCGGCCAGGTGGCGGAGCACGACTGGCGCGGCTTCTTCACCGCCCGCCTCGAGAGCCTCGACCCGCACGCTCCGCTGGGCGGCATCCGGCTCGCCGGCTGGAAGCTCGCCTACGACGACACCCCCAACCAGGCGATCACCGACCGCGAGGCGCGCGCCAAGTGGTACGACTGGAC
>DATBQN010000506.1:0-2647 GCA_036560825.1 Thermoanaerobaculia bacterium | reverse complement strand
GAGCGCCTCACAGGGCGCCGCGATCCGCCGCTCGCGGATCCCCGAGCGGGTGACGATCCACTCGTCGGTGGTGTCGACCATCTTCTCGAGCTCGGCATTGGTCAAGATCCGCTCGGGCACGGACATGCCCGTGCCGACGATGGCGCCTCTCATGACAGGAGGACCTCCGTCGTCATCCCGCGGCCTCGTGGTGGCCGGCGACTCCGCTCAGCAGGCGCTCCTCCTGGCTGTGCAGCTCGGCCACCTTGTCGCGGATCTTGTTGGCGAGCGACGCGGCCGAGAACTCGACGGCGCGGCGGATGGCGTTCTGGACGGCGTGCGCGTTCGAGCTCCCGTGGCCGATGAAGCAGCCGCCGTTGACCCCGAGGAGGGGGGCGGCGCCGTACTCGCTGTAGTCGGTGCGCGAGCGGAAGGCGTCGAAGGCGGGCTTCGCCAGGAGGTAGCCGGCGCGGATGCGCGGGCTGCGCGACATCTCCTCGCGCAGCATGCGGCCGAACAGCTCGGCGAGCGACTCGGCGCTCTTGAGGAGCACGTTGCCGACGAAGCCGTCGCAGACGATGACGTCCGCCTCGCCGTTGAAGACGTCGCGCCCCTCGACGTTGCCGATGAAGTTCAAGCCGGTCTTCTTGAGCACCTTGAAGACCTCGCGGGTGAGATCCGTCCCCTTGCCCTCCTCCTCGCCGATCGACATCAGGCCGATGCGCGGCGAGCGCATGCCGATCACCTCCTGGGCGAAGAAGTGGCCCATCACCGCGAACTCGCGCAGCTGCGCCGGCTTGGTGTCGACGTTGGCGCCGACGTCCAGCAGCACGGTCCGGCCGCGCGCGTTGGGGAGGACCGCGGCGAGCGCCGGGCGGTCGACGCCGGGGATGGTGCCGATCACCATCTTGGCGGCGATCATCGCGGCGCCGGTGTTGCCGGCGGTGACCATCGCCTGGGCGACGTCCTCCTTGACGAGCTGCGCCGCCAGACGGATCGACGAGCGCCGCTTCTTGCGGATGGGGGTGATCGCCGGCTCGTCCATGCCCACCACCTCCTCGGCATGCACGACCTCGATCCTGAGATCGGAAGCGCCCGCCGGCGCCCCCAGCCGCGCCAGCTCCGCCTCGACCCGCGCGCGGTCGCCGACCAGGAGGACGTCGGCGCCGTCCTCGCGCGCCGCGCGCACCGCCCCCTCGACGGCGCACTGGGGCGCGTGGTCGCCTCCCATGGCGTCGACGGCGATCCGCAGCATGACCGGTGGAGAGCGCGCGCGACCGGACGACCCTGGGCGTCTCCCGTCGACTCGGGAAGGCACGGCCCAAGGGCGATCCGGCCGGCCGCTCTAGGTGGTCTCGGTGCCCTCGACGACCTGGCGGCCGCGGTAGTGGCCGCACTTGGCGCAGGCGCGATGGGGGATCTTCGCCTCGCCGCAGTTCGGGCAGATGGAGGTGGCGGGCTGGGCGAGGGCGTCGTGCGCCCTCCGGCGATCGCGGCGCGCCTTGGAGTGGCGCCGTTTTGGGTTCGGCATGGTGGTCGAGCCTCGTTTTCAGATGGTTCGCGTCGGTGATCGTTCGGGCGCTCGTGTCGGCTACTCGCGGCCCCCGTGGCCCCCGTTCAAGCGGCTCTTGATGGCGGCGAGCGCCGCCCAGCGCGGGTCGGGGCTCGCCTCCTCGCAAGAGCAGGCGACGCGGTTGCGGTCGCCGCCGCAGACCGGGCACAGGCCCTTGCAGTCCGGCCGGCAGAGGGGCTTCATCGGGATGTTGAGCTGCAGCTGCTCGAGGAGGATGGGGCGCGTCTCGAGGATCTCGCCGTCCAGCCAGAGGACGCCCATGTCGCCTTCCTTCAGCTCGTGCTCGCCCCGCTCCTCACCCTTCGACCCCGGCCTCTCGACCAGGATCATCAGCTCGACCTCCGAGCTCGCCGGCTCGTGGATCGGCGCCAGGCACCGGTTGCAGCTCAGGATCTGATCGTAGGAGAGATGGCCCCGCAGGTAGAAGCCGGGGTCGGCGAACACCACCTGGCCCCGCCAGGAGATCGGCCCGAGCTCCGAGAGCTCCTGCCGGTCGAGCGACGCCACCGCCACCCTCTCCGTCTCGTCCCAGTTGATTGGCTCCTCACGCACCTGATCCAACCAAATCCGCATGACGCCAAAAACCCCCCAACCGGGCCAAACGCGTAAATTATGGGATCGACGGGCCGGTGTCAATCAAAGAGGCACCGGGGGTGAGAGCTGGACGGGCGGTGTGGAGCGGGCCCGGGTCGCTCCGGCAGAGCTCGAGGCGTCTATTGGATCGCCCCCCGCATCCCCTCGTTCCCCTTCCCACCCCTCCGGGGGGAATGGGACGCCACCTCCCCTTCGCGCCTCGCCGGTACTCCCCGGCGCGCGGCCGTGACGGAGCAAGGTTTATACCAGGCTAACGCTTCCCCAGCAGCTCCTCCATGACATCAAAGATCCGGTGCGCCTCGGCGTCGGTGATCACGTAGGGGGGGAGAGTGTAGAGGATGTTGCCGAGGGGGCGGAGGAGGACGCCGCGCTCGAGGGCGCGGGCGCCGAGGTCGGGGCCCTGGCGGTCGAGGTAGCCGCCCTCGGCTCCGCCGGGCCGATCCGATCGCTTCTCGGGCTTGAGCTCGACCGCGGCCATGCCGCCGAGGCCGCGGACGCCGG
>DATBQN010000505.1:0-3989 GCA_036560825.1 Thermoanaerobaculia bacterium | reverse complement strand
CCATTCGCTCGCGCACGGTCTCGATCACCGCCTTGTCATCCTGAGCGGAGCGAAGGATCTGGGGGCAGGGTGCTCTAAAGTCAAGAAATCGCTTGGTTTACAGGTCCCCCGCCCAGATCCTTCGCTTCGCTCAGGATAACGATGGAGAAGGAGTTGCGCGCCACCAATGAAACAACAAAGCGGATCCGGGCGCAGTCCGCTGACCAGGACCACTCACCCTTCCAGTATCTCCTCCATCACGTCGAAGATCCGGTGCGCCTCCCCGTCGGTGACGACATAGGGCGGCAGCGTATAGACGACGTTGCCTAGTGGCCGGAGGAGGACGCCCCGGTCGAGCGCACGGGCGCCGAGGTCAGGGCCCTGGCGATCGAAGTAGCCCCAGGCGGGCTTGCCCGCCTCTCCTGACCGCTCGGGCTCCGGGCGCAGCTCGACAGCCGCCATCCCTCCGATGCCTCGCACCGCGGCTACCCGCGTGTGATCGGCGAGACGCGTCAGCCGCTCGGCGAAGATCTTCTCCAGGGACGCGACGCGGGCGAGCGCTCCCTCCTCCTCGAAGACGGCGAGAGCCTCCAGGGCCACGGCGCAGGCGAGGGCGTTGCCGGTGTAGGAGTGGCCGTGGAAGAGGGTCTTGCCGCGGTCCTCGGAGAGGAAGGCGGAGTAGATCTCGTCGGTCGCGAGGGTCGCCGAGAGCGGCAGGTAGCCGCCGGTGAGGGCCTTCGAGACGCAGAGGACATCGGGGGCGACGGGGCCGTGCTCGCAGGCGAAGAGGCGGCCGGTGCGGCCGAAGCCGGTGAGCACCTCGTCGGCGATGAGCGGGATGCCGCGCCGCGCGGTCTCCTCTCGGACCTCGCGGAGGAACTCCGGCGGGTGGACGATCATCCCGCCCGCCCCCTGGAGCATCGGCTCGACGATCACCGCCGCCACCCGCCCGCCCTCGCGCTCCAGGATCTCCGCCAGCGGCGGCGAGGCGCTGCCGCGGGCGGCGGAATGCGGGGTCGCGGAGCGGCGGACGTCGAAGAGGAGGTCCGCGAAGGCGGCGTGGAACGCCGCGACGCCCGAGGCCGCCATCGCTCCGAAGGTGTCGCCGTGGTAGGCGTCGTCGAAGGCGATGAAGAGGTCGCGGCCGATCTCGCCGCGGTTGGCCCAGAGCTGCCAGGCCATCTTGAGCGCCACCTCGACGGCCGTCGAGCCGTCGTCGGAGAAGAAGACCCAGGGGAGGCTCCCCGGCGCGCGCGCGGCGAGCGCGGCGGCGAGGCGCGCCGCCGGCTCGTGGGTGAAGCCGGCGAAGATCACCTGCTCCAGGATCCCGGCCTGGCGCGCCAGCGCGGCGTTCAGGCGCGGGTGGTTGTGGCCGTGGACGTTCACCCACCAGGACGAGATGGCGTCGAGGATGGCGCGGCCGTCCGGCGTATAGAGGTAGGCGCCGGCGGCGCGCGCCACGGGGATGGGCGGCGGCGCCGTCGCCATCTGAGTGTAGGGATGCCAGACGTGGCGGCGGTCGAGCTCGAGCCAGTCGGATGCGCTCATGGCGTCACGCTCGCTCGAGATGAGGGGCGAGACGCCCCTCGCGGTCGAACTCGGCCGCCGCTCGGGCGATCGTCTCGGCGTCGAGCGGAGCGAGTGGCGCGAGCTCTGCCACGACGGTCGCCTGGCCGAAGCGCTCGATGGCGGCGCGGTTCTCCGCGTTCAGCGGGCCGTTCAGGACGACCCCTGCGACCTCGATGCCGCGCGCGCGGAGCGCCTCGAGGGAAAGGAGGGTGTGGTTGATCGTCCCCAGGCCGCTCGCCGCGACGAGCAGGCAGGGCAGGCCGGCGGCGGCGAGCCAGTCGATGAGGAGATGGCCGTCGTCCGTCAGCGGCACGAGGAGGCCACCCACGCCCTCGACGACGAGCGCCAGCCGCGGCTCCGCGGCGCGGTGGCTCGCGAGGTCGGCGAGGAGCCGCGCCGGATTGATGGTCGTCCCTTCGAGCCGCGCCGCGAGGTGAGGCGAGAGCGGCTCTCGGAAGAGATAGCTCTCGGGCAGGATCTCGATCGTAGCCGGAGCGAGGCGGGCGACCGTCTCGGCATCGCGACCGTCTCGGGAGCCGGTCGCGACCGGCTTCCAGTAGGCGAGGGCGCCGGAGCCCACGTAGTGCGCCAGGAGGACGGCCGAGACGACTGTCTTGCCGACCTCGGTGCCGGTGCCGACGACGGCGAGGCTCACGGGACGCCACTCGTCCGCACGGATCGCACGCGCGACAGCGCGCCGGAATCGACGCGATCGACGGCCTCGGCGACCGCTGCCGCCAGGGCGTCGATCTCGGCCTCGGCGCGGTCGGCGTGGACCGAGATGCGGAGGCAGGCCCGGCCCTCCGGCACGGTGGGCGGGCGCACGGCGCGCACGTCGAAGCCGCGGCGGGAGACCTCCGCGGCGACGGCCGTGGCGCGCTCGTTGCCGCCGAGGACGACGGGCACGATGGGCCCCGAGATCTTGCCGGCCGCGGGCATCGTCCCTCCCAGCCCGGCCTGCGCCAGCCGTTCGCGGAGCCGCGCCGCCAGGCCGAGCGCGCGCTCCCGGCGGCCCGGCTCCGCCCCGACGCGGTCGAGCGCCACCTCGGCGGCGTGGAGGAGGAGCGGCGGCGGCGCGGTGGTGAAGAGGAAGGTCCGGCAGCGGTTGACGAGGTAGTCGACGAGCACCCGCGGCCCGGCGACGAAGGCGCCGGCGACGCCGAGCGCCTTGCCGAAGGTCGAGACCACGGCGAGGGCGCGGCGCTCCACCCCGAAGCGCTCGGCGAGCCCCGAGCCTCGCGCGTCGCCGAAGAGGCCCGTGGCGTGCGCGTCGTCGATCACGAGGGAGGCGCCGTGGCGCTCGGCCAGCTCGGCGTAGCGATCGAGCGGCGCCACATCGCCGTCCATGCTGAAGAGCGACTCGGTGACGAGGATGGTGCGGCCCGCCGGACGGCCGGGAGCCGGCGGCCGGGCGAGCTCGCGCTCGACGGCGCCGAGGTCGAGGTGCGGCACGATCACCTTCTCGCAGCCGGAGAGCCGGAGGCCGTCGATGAGGCTGGCGTGGTTCGCGGCGTCGGAGATCGCGCGGTCGCCGGGGCCGAGGAGGGCGCCGAGGAGGCCGACGTTCGCCTGGTAGCCGCTGGGAAAGAGGAGGGCGGCCTCCGTCCCCTTCCACAGGGCGAGGCGCCGCTCGAGCCGCGCGTGCAGCTCGGTCTCGCCGCGGAGGAGGCGCGAGGCCGGGGCGGTCAGCGGGATACTGGCTGGAAGCGACGCGAAGCGCGCCAGGAGATCGCGGCGGAAGTCCGGATCGGCTGCGAGCCCCAGGTAGTCGTTCGAGGCGAAGTCGAGCCCCGAGCCCATGCGCAGCTCGCGGCGGAGACCCTGTGCGGCGAGGTCGCCCAGCCGCCGCGCCAGCTCGTCCAGAAAGGGGGCTGGCGCCCGGCTCACGGCGCCTGCGGCTGCAGGCCCAGGCGGCCCAGGAGCTCGGCGTCGTGATCCCGGCCGGGGTTGGGGGTGGTGAGCAGGCGCTCGCCGGTGAAGATCGAGTTGGCGCCGGCGAGGAAGCAGAGCGCCTGGGTGGAGGCCGACATCTCGGTCCGCCCGGCGGAGAGGCGGACGCGGCTCTCCGGCAGGACGAGGCGCGCCGCCGCGATCAGCCGCACCAGCTCGATCTCGTCGACCGGCGGGCGCTCGGCGAGCGGCGTCCCCTCGACCGCGACCAGGGCGTTGATCGGCACGCTCTCCGGATGGGGGTCGAGGCGGGCGAGGACGCCCAGCATGGCGATGCGGTCCGCGACCTTCTCCCCCATCCCCAGGATGCCGCCGCAGCAGACCGTGATCCCCGCCGCGCGGACGTGGGCGAGGGTCGTCAGGCGGTCCTCGTAGGTGCGCGTCGTGATGATGCGGTCGTAGTACTCCGGCCCGGTGTCGAGGTTGTGGTAGTAGGCGGTCAAGCCGGCCTCGGCGAGGCGCTCGGCCTGGGCGCGGGAGAGCATCCCCAG
>DATBQN010000504.1:0-2397 GCA_036560825.1 Thermoanaerobaculia bacterium | reverse complement strand
GACGCCCACACCGTGCCCTTCGGCATCAAGGTGTCGACCGTCGAGGTCAAGGACATCGACCTGCCGCAGGAGATGCAGCGCGCCATGGCGCGGCAGGCGGAGGCCGAGCGCGAGAAGCGCGGTAAGATCATCCACGCCGAGGGCGAGATGCAGGCCTCGGCCAAGCTCGCGGAGGCGGCGGAGATCATCTCGGTGAATCCGGTGGCCTTGCAGCTACGCTATCTGCAGACGCTGACGGAGATCGCCTCGGAGAAGAACTCGACCATCATCTTCCCCCTCCCCATCGAGATGATGAAGGCCTTCTTCAGCAAGAGCTCGTGAAGCGATCGTCGCCCGACGCATCGAGTCACGAGCTCCCCGCGGAGCCCCGATGACCGAGCCCCACCACGAGCCCAGCTACTACGAGATCGCTCTGACCAACCGGCAGGTGGTCGTCGCCTTCGTCATCCTCCTCGTCTGTCTCCTCTCCGCCTTCTTCTCGGGCGTCTGGATCGGCCGCGGCAGCGCCGACCGCGGCGGCGAGCAGACCGCCCAGCTGGCGCGGCCGTCGCTCGCGGTCGAGCCCACCGAGGGCCGCAGCCTCGAGGAGCTCAAGTTCTTCAGCGACGAGGCCGCCGCCAAGCGCCGCGGCCGGCAGGGGAAGAGCGACGCGGAGACCGACGCCGTGGGGAGCCCGCGGAGCCAGGCTCCGCCTGCCCCGGCGCCGGTGCAGAGCGCCCCGCCGGTCCAGAGCCCGCCGCCGGCCGCGCCCGTGCCCCGGTCCTCTCCCGCCCCGCCGGTGGTCGACGAGGACCGCGCGAGCAGCGACCACGGCGCTCACGATGCGGTCGTGCGCAGCCGTCCGCTCCCCGAGAACGGGGGTGCCCGCGAGGCGCCCGAAGCTGCCGATACCGAGGCGGGCGCGGGCCAGCCCGCCGCGCGGCCCGGCGCCGGCGCGGTCGTCATCCAGGTCTTCGCCTCCGCCGATCCGAACGAGGCGAAGAAGATGCGCGACCGCCTGACGCGCGGCGGCGAGCCCGCCTTCGTCTCCCCGCTCACCGTCGACGGCCGCACGATGTACCGCGTGCGCGTCGGTCCGTTCTCCTCGCGGCCGCGCGCCCAGAAGGAGGCCGACCGGGTGCGCAAGGCCTACAAGCTCGATACCTGGCTCACCGAGTAGACCGCTTGGCGGGACGATCGTCGGACGCTCCGCCGGAGCCGCGGGAGCCGCCGATCGCACCCCGGCGGGCTCTCCGCCCCCTCCTCTGGCTGCTGCTGGCCGCCGGCGGCGGCCTCGTCTGGGCCCTGCAGTTCGAGCCCCGGCCGCTCGCCGTCGCTCCCTGGCTGGCGCTGTCACCCCTCGTCCTGCTGCTCTCGACGCGGCGCGCCGGGCTGCTCGCCTTCGTCCACGGCCTCGTCTCCTGGCTCGCCGCGCTCTCCTGGATCGCGCCGACGCTGGTCACCTTCGGCGGCATCCCGAAGCCCCTCTCGGTCGCCCTCCTCGCCCTCCTCTGCGCCTACCTCGCGCTCTTCCACGCCGCCTTCGTCTGGCTCGGCGCGCCCCTCTGGCGGCGCGGCGGGCTGCTGCCCTTCGTCGCCCTGCCGGCCCTCTGGGTCGCCCTCGAGTGGCTGCGCACCTACCTGGGCGGCGGCTTTCCGTGGAACCTCGCAGCCTATGCCTGGGTGGCCGTCCCCGGGGCGCTCCCCATCTCGTCGTGGATCGGCGCCTACGGCGTCTCCTTCCTCGTCGTCCTCGCCGCGACGAGCGTCGCCGCGGCGGTCGTCCGCCGCCGCTGGGAGCCGCTCGCCGCCGGCATCCTGGTGCCGCTCCTCGTCCTCTTCGTCGCCGGCCGCGCCGCCGCCGACCGCGGCGCGGGCCGGCTCGCACCGTGGCCTCATCCGGTGTTCGCGGCGGCGGCGCCGATCCGGCTCGTGCAGCCCAACATCGCCAACCTCCGCGTTTACGACGAGGCGGCGGTGCAGGCGAGCTACGGCCGGCTGCTCCGCATGACGCGGCCGCTCTGCGAGCAGGGGACGCTCGTGGTCTGGCCGGAGAGCGCCGCCTGGCCCTACTCGTTCGACCGCGATCCCCCCTTCGCGCGCGATGCCGAGGCGCTCGTGGCGCGCGGCTGCAGCCTGATCTTCAACTCGACCCACGAGGTGGGCGACACGATCTTCAACTCGGCCTATCTGCTGTCGCCGACGGGAACCATCGCCCGTTACGACAAGCGCCACCTGGTCCCCTTCGGCGAGTACGTCCCCTTCCGCGACGTCTTCTCCTTCGTCCGCAAGCTGGCGCGCGAGGCGGGGACGTTCCAGGCGGGGAGCGGCGTCCATCTCCTCGCCTGGGGACGCGAGCGGCTGGGGATGTCGATCTGCTACGAGGTGGTCTTCCCCGCCGAGGTGGCGGAGCTGGTG
>DATBQN010000503.1:0-2721 GCA_036560825.1 Thermoanaerobaculia bacterium | reverse complement strand
CACGCCTTCGGCTCCCCGGCGCAGAAGGACCGTTGGCTGCCGCGCCTGGCGACCGGCGAGGCGATCGGCTGCTTCGGGCTGACCGAGCCCGACTTCGGCTCCAACCCGGGCGGCATGCGGACGACGGCGCGGCGCCAGGGCGGAGACTGGGTGCTCGACGGCAGCAAGCAGTGGATCACCAACGGCACCCTGGCCGACGTCGCCGTCGTCTGGGCGCGGACCCCCGACGGCATCCGCGGCTTCCTGGTCGAGAAGGGGACGCCGGGCTTCACCTCGTCCGATCAGCACGGCAAGTTCTCCCTCCGCGCCTCGACGACCTCCGAGCTCGGCTTCCACGACTGCCGGGTGCCAGGCGACGCTATCCTCCCCGGCACCAGCGGCCTGAAGAACGCCCTGATGTGCCTCAACCAGGCGCGCTACGGCATCGCCTGGGGCGGCCTCGGCTCGGCGATGGAGTGCTACACGACGGCGCTCCGGTACGCCAGGGAGCGCATCCAGTGGAACGGCCAGCCCATCGCCTGCCACCAGCTGGTGCAGGAGAAGCTGGTGTGGATGGTCTCCGAGATCACCAAGGGACAGCTCCTCGCCTATCAGATGGGCCGCCTCAAGGACGCCGGGCGCCTCAAGCACCAGCACATCTCGCTCGGCAAGCGAAACAACGTGTGGGTGGCGCGCGAGTGCGCGCGGCTGGCGCGCGAGATCCTGGGCGCCAACGGCATCGTCGACGACTACCCGGTGATCCGCCACATGCTGAACATCGAGTCGGTGTTCACCTACGAGGGGACGCACGACATCCACGCCCTCATCATCGGCGAGTCGATCACCGGCATCCCGGCGTTCAATGCGCCGGCGCGGGGGGAGGAGGCAGCGGCCTCCGCGTCCGCGACGACGCCGGCGACCTCCGCGACGCCTGCCATCGCCGGGGGCGGACGTTGAGGACGCTCGACGACCTGCTCGAGCAGGAGTTCATCCGCGTCACCGAGCTCGCGGCGATCGCCGCCGCGAAGACCATGGGCTACGGCGACCGCCGGCACTCCGACCAGGTGGCGGTCGAGGCGATGCGCCGCGAGATGGACACCCTGGAGATGGACGGCCGGGTGGTGATCGGCGAGGGCGAGCGCGACAAGGCGCCGATGCTCTTCGTCGGCGAGCCGCTCGGCCGGCACAAGGGCGAGCCCGGCGCCCTCCAGGTGGACATCGCCGTCGACCCGCTCGAGGGGACGAACCTCTGCGCCACCGGCGCTCCGGACGCCATCGCCGTCCTCGCCGCCGCCGAGCGCGGCGGCCTCCTCCACGCCCCCGACGTCTACATGGAGAAGATCGTCGTCGGGCCCACCGCCCGCGGCAGCATCCACATCGACGCCCCGGTGGCCGAGAACCTGCGCAACATCGCCGCGGCGTTCGGGCGCAAGGTGAGCGACCTCACCATCGTCGTCCTCGACCGCGAGCGCCACCAACAGCTCATCGCCGACATCCGCGCCGCCGGCGCCCGCATCCGGCTGATCGGCGACGGCGACCTTTCGGCGGGGATCGCGGCGGCGGTGCGCGGCACCGGCGTCCACGCGGTGATGGGGACCGGCGGCGCGCCCGAGGGGGTGATCACCGCGGCCGCCATGCGCTGCCTGGGCGGCGAGATCCAGGCGCGCCTGCGCGCCCTCGACGACGAGCAGCAGGCGCGCGTCAAGGAGCTCGGCATCGCCGACCTCTCGCGCGTCTACAGGACCGAGGACCTGGCGCCCGGCGAGCAGATCCTCTTCAGCTCGACGGGGGTCACCGACGGCGAGCTGCTCAAGGGGGTGCGCTTCTTCGGCGGCGGCTCGCGCACGACGACCCTCTTCATGTCGCTCTCGCGCCGGTTGATCCGCTTCGTCGACACCATCCATCGCGACCAGGTCACGACGCCCGTCCGCTTCCTGTAGAGCCGATGATCAAACCCGATCATTGGATTCGCCGCTGGGCGGAGCAGGGGGGCGTGGCGCCCTACGAGCCGTCGCAGGTCAATGCCGCGAGCTACGACGTGCGCGTCTCCGAGCACTGGATCTGCCCCACGCGCGATCCCGAGGAGTTCTGCTCGCCGCACGTCAAGCTCTTCCCCGGCGAGGTGGTCCTCGCCTCGACCATCGAGTACGTCAAGATCCCGCGCACCGTCGCCTGTGACCTCAAGCTCAAGTCCACCCTCGGCCGCCTCTGGATCAACCACTCGATGGCCGGCTGGTGCGATCCCGGCTTCGAGGGGAACATCACCCTCGAGCTGCAGAACCTGGGGCCCTCGCCCTTCGTGCTCGAGGCGGGGCGGCGCATCGCGCAGCTCATCTTCATCGCCATGGAGGCCGAGCCCGAGGTCGCCTACGGCGAGCCCGGCTCGTCCTCGCACTACCAGGGGCAGGAGGGGACGACGCCGGCCCGCTGAGCGCGCCCGCCGTTTCCTCCGCCGGCCCGCCGCTCCCCTCCACCCGTCACTGTCTTCGCGATTTCGTCGATCGCCGCCGTTCTATAATCGGCAACGCTGCCCGACCAGACGCCATGGGGATCGTTGGAAATCTGCGCACCATGCAGCTCGAGGGTGATGTTGCCCTCGAAGCCGGGATCGCACCAGCCGGCCATCGAATGGTTGATCCACAGCCGCCCGAGGGTGGACTTGAGCTTGAGGTCGCAGGCGACGGAGCGCGGGATCTTGACGTACTCGATGGTCGAGGCGAGGACCACCTCGCCGGGGAAGAG
>DATBQN010000502.1:0-1578 GCA_036560825.1 Thermoanaerobaculia bacterium | reverse complement strand
CGGATGGAGGAGGCGCGGGCCGCGCCAGGCGGCGACGGCGGTGAGGCCGGCGTCGAGGACGAAGAGGAAGCCGAAGAAGAGCCCGAAGCGCCCGCCATAGGCGGGGACGGCGGCCGCGTAGACGGCGAAGAGGAGCGGCAGGGCGGCCGAGATCGCCGCCGTGCGCTGGAAGGCGCGCGCGCCGCCCTCCTTCTCTTTGTCCGCTCCGCCGCCGATGCGGCCGAAGGCGGGCGCGGCGAGGGCGAGGAGCGGGAAGGCGAGGAAGATGCCGAGGGCGAGCGGCAGCTTCTCGGCGGAGAGGAAGCGCATCACCCAGCCCCACTGATAGACGGTGGTGAAGGCGAGCGCGAGGGCCGAGAGAATCGGCCACGAGCGCCGCAGCGCCACCCAGGCGAGCCCGGCGTTGAGCAGGAGGAGGTAGCCGAAGAGGGAGATGGGGCGGTCCTCGCCGGTCGACAGCAGCGCGGGCGTGGCGAAGCCGCCGATCATGCCGAGGAGGGCGATGAAGAGCGAGTCGTGATGGATGGAGAGCGCCACCGCGACGACGGTCACCAGGACCATGAGCCCGAAGGTGGCGGGCGAGCCCAGCAGGTGCCACAGCGCGTGGGCGGCGAAGAGCGTCGAGAAGAGGATGACGATGCCCGCGGCGTCGAGAGCGTTGGCGGTGATCGCGTAGCGGCGCGCCGCCTTGAGCTCGCAGAGCACGAGCAGGCCGGCGCCGGTGGCGAGCCCGATCGCCAGACGGATCGGCGTGGTGAGGAAGCCGTGGTCGATCGAGTAGCGCAGGAACTGGATCGCCGCGAGCGCGAGCAGGACGCCAGCGATCCACGAGAAGAGCTTCACCCCCACCAGGCTCTCCCAGTCGAACGGCTTCCGCGGCGGCTTCGGGGGTGCCGGCGGCACCGCCTGCCGAGGCGGCGCGGCTGTGACTGCCTTCGCCGCGGGCGAGGGGGCCTCGATGGTCCTCGGCGCCGGCGCCGGCTGCACCGGGATCGCTGGGATCATCTCCGCAGCCTTCGCGGCCGCGGGCTCGACCGGGGCCGTCATGGGCGGTACGGCGCCCGCCCCGGCCATCCGCTGCTCGAGCGCCTGCAGCTTGCGGCGCAGCTCGTCCGTGGTGCGGGTGAGAGCGAGCCGCTCGCGGTCCTCCGCCCCGACCTGCTCCTTCAGCTCATCCAGCTTGCCGCTCAGCCGGAAGACGTAGACGGCGAGGGCGACGAGCGCCAGGACTGCGAAGAAGCCGAGCATTCTGAAGCTCCTCCCGCGGGCGGGGCCGCCCTGACGCGCGCGGATCTCTGGGCTGGTCGGACTGGAGCGAGCCTAGCACGGCGCTGAGAGCCGGATGGGAGCGCTCGCCAGCGAAGACGACGTAAGCTTGGGCGTGCTCGCCTCCCATTCCCTTCCTGGCTCGCGCGCGTCCACCGCGGCATGGACGGCGGCGCTCGCGCTCGCCCTGTCGCTCGCGGGAACCGCGCTGCGAGCCGAGCCTCGCGCCAACCGGCTGATCCGCGAGTCGAGCCCGTATCTCCTCCTCCACGCGCACGATCCGGTCGACTGGTACCCGTGGGGCGAGGAGGC
>DATBQN010000501.1:0-3925 GCA_036560825.1 Thermoanaerobaculia bacterium | reverse complement strand
AGGCCGTCGCGGCCGGCGCGGCCGATCTCCTGGTAGTAGCCCTCGAGGCTCCCCGGCAGGCCGGTATGGACGACGGTGCGCACGTTCGGCTTGTCGACTCCCATGCCGAAGGCGATGGTGGCGACGATCACCTCGAGCCGGCCGGCGAGGAAGTCGGCCTGCACGCGGTCGCGCGCGGCGCCCGTCATCCCGGCGTGGTAGGCGGCGGCCGGCATGTCGAGGGCGAGCTCGGCGCCCAGGGCGTCGGCCTCTTTGCGCGTCGGCGCATAGATGATCGCGGGCCGCCGCGCCGGGTCGGCGAGGAGCGCCCGGACCGCCGCGCGGCGCGCCCCCGGCCTCGTCTCGGAGACCTCGACGGCGATGTTGGTGCGCCGGAAGCCGTGGATGAAGCGGCCGGCGCCGGCGAGCCCGAGCTGCGCCACGATGTCGTCCTGCACCCGCGGCGTGGCGGTGGCGGTGAGCCCGATCACCGGCGCCGGCCGGAGCGGCGGCAGGCGCTCGCCGAGCATCCGGTACTCGGGACGGAAGTCGTGCCCCCATTGGGAGATGCAGTGCGCCTCGTCGATCGCCACGAGGACCGGCTTGCGGCGCGCCAGGAGCTCCGGGAAGCCGGGGACGGCGAGGCGCTCGGGGGCGATGAAGAGGAAGTCGAGCCGGCCGTCGAGGTAGTCGCGCGCCACCTGCCGCGACTCGGCGCGGTCGCGCCCGGAATGGATGCGCTCGGCGCGCAGGCCGAGCTCGCGGAGCTTGCCGACCTGGTCCTCCATGAGGGCGATGAGCGGCGAGACGACGAGCGTGGTGCCGCCGCGCGCCAGGCCGGGGAGCTGGTAGCAGAGCGACTTGCCGGCGCCGGTCGGCATCACCAGGAGGGCGTCGCGGCCCTCGACAACGGCGCGGCAGACCGCCTCCTGGAAGGGCCGGAACGAGGGGAGGCGGAAGGGGTCGCGGAGGAGGTCGGCCAGGCGCTCGACGGGGACGGGGGCGCGGTGGAACGGCTCACTTGCGGAGCTTGCGCGCGATGCACCCGCGGCGGGTCCTGTCACGGCGTGGTTTCCCACATCCGTGCTCGCGGTGGATGGACGTGCCGCGTTCGACGGGCTTGCCCCGCTCTGCGCGGATGCGGGATCCCTCCACGCCGCGCCGCCCGCCGCGCTGGCGCCTGCGGTGGTCCGCCCACCCAGCCCAAAAACGGCAGGAGTCGTGGAGAAGGTGCTGCCCACGACGTCGCGGACGTAATCCTCGATGGCGCGGAGAAATGCCGGGAGGTTTGTCTGGCGGCGCTCGATCCTCTTGAGCTCGGCCTCCCAGCGGCCGGTCATCTCGGGGCTCTTCACCTGCGGGTGGACGACCGCGATCAGGCGGATACCCTTCTCCGTCGCGGCGAGGGCCTTGCCCTGGCGCTCGATGTAGGCGCGGCGCAGCAGCGTCTCGATCGTCTCGGCGCGCGTCGCCGGCGTGCCGAGGCCGGTCTCGCGCATCGCCGCCGAGAGCTCCTTGTCGTCGAGCGTGCGGCCGGCGGTCTCCATGGCGGTGAGGAGGGTCCCCTCCGTGAAGCGCCGCGGCGGCCGGGTCTTCTTTGCGATCGCCTCGGCCTCGGTCACCCGCTTCGGTTGGCCGGCGGCGAGGCCGGGCGGCAGCTCCTGCGAGGCGTCGTCGGCCGCGTCGTCGGCGGAGGAGCCCGGTGCGCGCGGAGCGCTCGGCGCGCGGATCTCGCCCCCTTTTGGGTTGAGGTCGAGGACCTTCCAGCCGACCTCCTCGATCGCCGTGCCGGTGCTGGCGAAACGGTCGACGAGCGGGCCGCTCTCGCTCGCCGTCTCGATCCCCGTGATGACCGTCGTCACCGCCCAGACGTGATCGCCGTGCCAGGCCGAGAGGAGGCGGCGGCAGACGAGATCGTAGAGCGCCTGCTCGTCGGCGGAGAGGCCGAGGCCCTCGGCGCGCGTCGTGGTGGGGAGGATCGCGTGATGGTCGGTCACCTTGGCGTCGTCGACGAAGCGGCGCCCGAGCTCGCGCTCGCCGGTCCCCGGCGCCAACCGCCCCTCGTAGGGGCCGCGAATCGCGGCGACGATCTCCGGCAGCGTCGCCGCCACGTCGCGCGAGAGATGGCGGCTGTCGGTGCGCGGGTAGGAGAGGACTTTCCAGCGCTCGTAGAGCGCCTGGGCGAGCCCGAGGGTCTTCTGGGCGCTCCAGCCGAAGAGGCGGTTGGCGTGGCGCTGGAGCTCCGTCAGATCGTAGAGCAGGGGCGGGGAGAGCCGCCGCGTCTCGGCCTCGACCGACTCGACCGCGCAACGCCCGGCGGCGGAGAGAGCGCGCTCGACGATCCGCTTCGCCTCCTCGCCGTCGGCCGGCAGGCGCTTGGGATGGCTCTGACCCTGGGCGCCGCCGGGCTCGGCGCCGCGGAACCAGGTGCCTCGGTAGGTGACGCCCGGCGTGCCTTCCGGCGGCGCGAAGGTCGCCTCGATCTCGAGGTAGTCCTCGGGTACGAAGGCGCGGATGGCGAGCTCGCGCTCGACGACCATGGCGAGGGTGGGCGTCTGCACGCGGCCGACCGAGAGGTCCTCGTCGAAGGCGAGGGAGCAGGCGCGCGAGAGGTTCATCCCCACCAGCCAGTCGGCGCGGCTGCGGCCGCGGGCGGCGTCGGCGAGCGGGTCGAGGTCGCGGCCGGCGCGCAGGCTGGCGAAGCCGCGCCGGATGGCCTCGGGGGTGAGGGACGAGATCCACAGGCGCTCGAAGGGCTTCGTGCAGCCGGCGGCCTCGTAGACGTAGCGGAAGATCAGCTCGCCCTCGCGGCCGGCGTCCGTGGCGCAGATGACGGCCGAGACGTGCGGGGAGACGAGGATCTTCCGCACCACGGCGAACTGCGCCGCGGTCGCCTCCGAGACGACGAGCGGCCACTCGCGCGGCAGGATGGGGAGCTGATCGCGCCGCCACTTCTTCCACTCCGGCCGCATCTCGCCCGGCTCGGCGAGCGCCACCAGGTGGCCGATCGCCCAGGTGACGACGTAGCCGTTGCCGTGGAGATACCCCTCCCCCCGCTTCTCCGCCCCCAGTACGCGGGCGAGGTCCCGCCCCACGGAAGGCTTCTCGGCGACGACGGCGACGGACATGCGAGCTGAGATCTTGCCATCCGAAGGGGAGGGCGTCCACTGGGGGGCTCCCCACGACGCCGCTGGGCCGATCAAGTATCATTCGAGGTATGGCAGAGCCTAGAGGGAGCAAAGGAGCGGCTGTCCCTACCGGGGAGGATGAGGCGATGGCGCGCCGGCGCAGGTTGGCCGAGCGGATCATCGATCGGAACCGCCACCCGCGGCCGGGCGCCGACGAGTTCTGGAAGGAGTGGAAGGAGCAACTGGGCAAGAACCAGCTGACTTTCAGGTAGCGACGACGTGCCGACTACGCTGCTCCTGGACAGCAACGTTCTTGGCCGCGTAGTCCACCCGGACCCAGCCGAGAACCGGTTTGTGGTGAACGTTGTCGGTGCGTTGCTGATTGATCCGGAATACAGGTTGGTCGTTCCGGAAATCATCGACTATGAGTTGCGACGCAGCCTCCTGCTGAACGCCGGGCGCAACCGCCGCTGGGCTAGCTTCTCCCTTGCGGGGGAGGTTATACTTTGGTTATACTCCGCCGATGAAGACCGCCATCTCGATTCCAGACCCGATTTTCGAAGCGGCTGAAGATCTCGCCAAGAAAATGGGGATCAGCCGCAGCGAGCTCTATGCGAAAGCCGTGGACGGCTTCGTCCAGACCCGGCGAGGGGAGGAGATCACCGCGGCTCTGAACCGCCTCTACGCCGAGGAGTCTTCGGAGCTCGATCCTGTTCTGGCCAAACTCCAGTTCGTCGCTCTCAGGCGCGAGGATTGGTGACGGAACGAGGCGAGATCTGGTGGGCTGACCTTCCTGATCCACTCGGATCGGAGCCGGG
>DATBQN010000500.1:0-2257 GCA_036560825.1 Thermoanaerobaculia bacterium | reverse complement strand
ATCTCCCTCCCCGCACTCTCCGGCATGCCGTCGCCGATCGGCGAGCTGCTGCTCCGCGACCAGTCTGTGGCGCTCGTGGCCGCGGACGACCGGCCGCTCACCATCGCCGGCGACGTCTACTCGCCGTTCGTCGACCAGCGGACGGGCCGGCCGGTGGAAGGCGTCGAGGGAGTCGCCGTGCGCACCCTCGAGGGGCTCGACGCCCAGGCCCTCGCCGCCGGGCTCTTCATCCTTGGGACGCGCCAGGGACAGCTCCGCGTGGGCGGCGTGCGGCCCGAGCCCGGGGTGCTCTGGGTGCTCGGCTCGGGGGCCGGCGAGCCGCTCCTCGTCGAGTACCACTGGTCGGCGACGGCGCCCAAGGGTGCCCCGCCGCCCGCCGTCGCGCCCCGCCAACCCTGAGCCGTGCGCGCCGGTCGGCGCCATTGGGTGCTGGATCGGTTTGGTCCCGAGGACGCTGCTATTGGACCCTTTCCGATACGTTGTACCAGTTCCACTCCCAGGTCTTTCCGTCATCGGGCGAAAATGCCTGACCCCACACGGGACGGTCCTTGTCCCGGGCATCCCAGCGGAACATCATGATGATCGGCTTTCCTCGCAAGGTATCGCGGGCGAAGAAGTGGCCGACTCCCTTCTCGAAGGAACCGACGACCGGCGGATCGAGGACGCCGACATTGCTCGCCACCCAGTACAGGCTCCACAGCCTGGTCTTCGGATTGAAGAGCCTCAGGGTGACGCCCTCGAAGCGCTTCCCTTCCTCGCCGGGCATCTCGGTGGTGGAGTAGGTGTCGATGTCCGCGTTGCCGCTCAGGATCTTGACGTTCTCATCGGATGAGTCGAATTCAGTCCAGTCCTTGCAGTTCTCCAGCCGCTTGTTCAACCGGCGGTTGTGCATCTTCCATTTGCCGACCAGGAAGTCGAAATCGCCGGGAGACGAGGTCGAGGAGGCGGTGATCTCCAGCTCGCCGTTCGCGCCGAGATGCAAGGCGGGGATGGGCAGGCTGGGATCCGTGGTGAGGACCGGCCTCTGAGCCCCGGCGCTGCCGGCGGCCAGCAGTAGGATTGCGATCAGGTGTCTCATGGGTCTCCTGCCTGGAGTCTGAAGACTCGCGCGGTCATGGTGAGCTCCGTATCGTCCCGGAACTGCACTCGCGTGTCAACGAGCGCGAGCGCAGCGAACTCCGGCGCTCGCCCCGTCCTACCCTGAGCCGTTCGCGCCGATCCCTCCAATCATTCCGTTCGCGCCGTTCGCCGGCCTCGGCATGAGCTGGTGCGCGAGGTAGCCCGCGATCCAGAGCCCCGAGGCGGCGAGGTGGACGGCGACCCAGGCCTTGCGCCAGGCGTCGTCGACCGCGGTCTGCAGGAGGTAGCCGGAGGCGATCATCGGGAAGAGGGTGAGGGCGACGGCGACGCCGCTCCGGCGGCGGGCGCGGATGCCGGAGCGCCAGCCCGCCCAGACGTGCCGGCGCCAGATGAGGCCGGCAGCGAAGACGAGGAGCGGCGCGGCGAGGACGTGGAGGTGCTGCACGGCCGGCTGCCAGGGATGGTGCACGACCGAGAAGGGATCGGCCGGCTTCAGCAGGTAGAGCATCCAGGCGTAGACGAGGCCGGTGCCGCCCACGAGCGCGGTCGCGGCGTGGAGGAGCCAGAGCTCGGCGCGGCTCACGGGTGGCTCCGCGGGGCCGCCGGCGGCTTGGCCTTCGCTTGCTCCGCGATCACCTGGTGGAGCGCCAGCACGCGGCGCACCGCGGCCGTGGTCGCCCGCGCGGTGAGCGTCGCGCCGGCCACCGGGCGGATGCCGCGCGCGAGGTCGAGCTCGGCGTCGAGCCCCCTGCCGGCGAACTGCCCGTACCAGGCGCCCCGCGGCAGGTACTCCTCGGGCTCGTTGAAGGAGAGCACCTCGACGCGGGCGACCTTGCCCTCGGGGCCGACGACCACCATCACCGTCTCGGGGAGCGTGCGCACCCGGTGGTTGTCGAAGTAGGCGGTGCCCGCCGGCCTGCCGTCGCGCGTCGCGGCATAGTAGGTCCACAGCGCGCTCGCCACCTCGACGCCGGCGAGCTCCTGGATGCGCTTCACCTCCTCGGGCTTGAGATAGGCCGTGCGGCGCTCGACCTGGGCGCCGGGGAAGGCGAGCTTCAGGGCCTCGTCGACGGTGAGGAAGACCTTGGCGGCGGCGGGCGCGGCGAGGAGGAGGAGGAGAGCGAGGAGCGCGCCGGCCGGGCGGCGCCTCGCGCTCCCCCCACTTAGAAGCTTCCAC
>DATBQN010000499.1:0-3890 GCA_036560825.1 Thermoanaerobaculia bacterium | reverse complement strand
ATGCTCACGGGCGTCTCGGAGTGGTTCGCGGAACTGGATCGCCTGGCCTCCGAGCCTTTCATGCCCGAAGAGCGGCAGCAGCCACCCTCCCCTCGGCGCGACGTGTTCCATGACGACGTACCTGCTTGATACGAACGCGTGCATCGCGCTGATCAACGGCACCGAGGCCAACGTCCGTCGGCGATTCCAGCGCGCGGTGGCCCGGGAGAGCGTGGTCCTGCTGTCCTCGATCGTGGCGTTCGAGCTCTGGTATGGAGTCGCGAAGAGCCAGCGGAAGGACCGCAACAGGCAGCGACTGGAAACATTCTTCGCTGGCCCCTTCGAATGGACGACGTTCGACGAGGATGACGCGGAAGCCGCCGGAACCGTTCGCGCTGAGCTCGAAGCCGAAGGGAAACCGATCGGCGCCTATGATGTTCTCCTCGCTGGCCAGGCCCGGCGACGTCGCGCGATCCTCGTGACGTCCAACGCGAAGGAGTTCGTGCGGGTGGCTGGTTTGAAGTGGGAGGACTGGTCGGTCTCTCGCCGCTAGGAGGCACCGCGGGCGCCGGAGCGGACCGACCGCCGTCAGCTCACGCCGACCGGCTCCGGCTCTTCGACGCTCGCCAGGTCGGCGGTCTCGGGATCGAAGTCCTCCGCGTAGCCGCAGCCCTTGGGGTCGAGGTGCCAGGCGTCGCCGTCCGGGTCGCGGGCCAGCATGCAGAGCAGGCGGGTGCCGGCCTTCTTGGTCGTCTTCTCCTGAAGGAAGGGGGCGCCGCAGCTCGGGCACTCCTTGGCGACCGGCTTGTTCCAGAGGGCGAACTTGCAGTCCGGGTAGCGGCTGCAGGAGTAGAAGATCTTGCCGCGCCGCGACTTCTTCTCCTGGATCTCGCCCTGCTTGCACTCCGGGCAGGCGATGCCGGTCGGCTTCGGCGGCTCGGGCTTGGGGCCGGTCTTCAGGATCCCCTTGCACTCCGGGTAGCCGGTGCAGCCCCAGAAGGTGCCAAAGCGGCTGCGGCGGAGCTGCATCGGCTTGCCGCACTCGGGGCAGGTCGGCGCCTCTTCGGCCGCGGCGGGCTCCGCTCCCGGCGCGCCGCTCCCGCCCGCCTCTCCGCTCGCGGCCGGCTCCTCGATGTTGCGGCTGTACTTGCACTCCGGATAGTTGCTGCAGGCGATGAAGGCGCCGAAGCGGCCGAAGCGCATGAGGAGCTGGCCGCCGTCCTCGGGGCAGGTCTCGCCGATCGCGATGCCCTCTTTCTTGACGTTCGGCAGCTCCTCGTCCGCGGTCTTCAGGTCCTTGGTGAACTTCTCGTCGAACTCGGCGATCGCCGTCTTCCAGTCGAGCCGGCCCGCCTCGATCTCGTCGAGCTGCTCCTCGAGGCCGGCCGTGTAACCCTCGTTGACGATGTCGTTGAAGCCCTTCTGCAGCATGGCGTTGACCAGCTTGCCGAGCTCCGAGGGACGGAAGCGCGCCTCGACCTTGGTGACGTAGTCGCGGTCGGTGAGGGTGGAGAGGATCGACGCGTAGGTCGAGGGGCGGCCGATGCCGTTCTCCTCGAGCGCCTTGACCAGCGTCGCCTCGCTGAAGGCCGCCGGCGGCTGGGTGAACTTCTGCTCCGAGTTGACCTTGAGGAGCTTCAGGGCCTCGCCCTCGGCGAGCGGCGGGAGCGTCGCCTCGGCATCGTCCGCGCTCGCCTCGCTCCCCTCCTCGGGGGTCTCGCGATAGACGGCGAGGAAGCCGGGCTCGCGGAGCACCCGTCCCGAGGCGCGCAGCGTGTAGGGGCCGCTCTCGACGTCGATCTGGGTGACGTCGAAGACGGCCGGCGGCATCTGGGAGGCGAGGAAGCGGTCCCAGATCAGCTTGTAGAGCTTCCACTCCTCGGGCTTCAGGTACTCCCGCACGGCGTCCGGCGGCAGGTCGAAGCTGGTCGGACGGATCGCCTCGTGGGCGTCCTGCGCCCCCTCTTTGGACTTGTAGACGTTCGGCTTCTCGGGGACTGCCGCGGCGCCGTAGGTGGCGGCGATCGTCTCCCGCACCGCGGCGATCGCCTCGTCGGCGACGCGGGTCGAGTCCGTGCGCATGTAGGTGATGAGGCCCACCGCGCCGCGGTCGCCGATCTCGCGCCCCTCGTAGAGGCCCTGGGCGATCCCCATCGTCCGCTTGACCGCGAAGCCGAAGCGGCGCGCCGCCTCCTGCTGCAGCCGGCTGGTGATGAAGGGCGGGCTCGGCTTCTGCTGCGAGCGCTTCTTCTCGACCGCGGCGACGGTGAAGCGCCCGGCCTCGAGCCCGCGGACGATCTCCGCCGCCTGCTCGCCGTTGGCCACCTCGGCCTTCTTGCCGTCGACCTTCGCCAGCCTGGCGGTGAAGGGCGGCGGCGCGGCGCCCTCGAGGTCGGCTCCCAGGACCCAGTACTCCTGAGGATCGAAGGCGTCGATCTCGGCCTGCCGCTCGCAGACCATCTTCAGCGCCACCGACTGGACGCGCCCGGCCGAGAGGCCGCGCTTGATCTTGTCCCAGAGGAGCGGCGAGAGGCGGAAGCCCATCAGCCGGTCGAGCACGCGGCGGGCCTGCTGGGCGTCCACCTTCTTGTAGTCGATCGTCGACGGGTTCTCGAGCGCCGCGAGCACGGCGCGGCGGGTGATCTCGTTGAAGGTGACGCGCTGGATGACGTCCGCCTTCTTGTCGAGCACCTGCGCGATGTGCCAGGCGATCGCCTCGCCCTCGCGGTCCGGATCGGGCGCCAGGAAGATGTGCTCGGCCCCCTCCGCCGCCTTGCGGAGCTTCTGGACGACCTCTTTCTTGGCGGCGAGGACCTCGTAGTGAGGCTCGTAGTCCTTGCCGATCCCCATGTCCTTCTTGACGAGGTCGCGGATGTGCCCGAGCGACGCCTCGACGGCGTACTGGCGCCCGAGGAACTTCTTGAGCGTCCTCGTCTTCGCCGGGCTCTCTACGATGAGCAGGTTCTTGGCCACGGTCCCTCTCAACGCCCGAAGGCGCCGACAAATTTCATCGCTCTCTCGACAGCGGGGCTCTGGCGGCGGGGGACAGTAGCACCGCCCGCGGTCGCCTCGCAACCCGAAACCCGGGGATTTCAGCCTCCAGCCCGCGCGAAGCGCGGACCCGGCCGGCGGACGATCCAGCCGCCGAGCTCGAGCTCCAGGAGGGCCGCCAGCACGCGGTCGACGGTGACCGCCGCCCTGTCCGCCAGCTCCTCCGGCGTCGCCTCGCCGCCGCCCGGGTCGAGCCCGTCGAGGACGGTGCTCGCGAGGCCGGGCGGGCGCTCTCTCTGGATGGTGTCGGAGCGGACGCTCTCCGAGCTGCCCCGCGAGACCGGGGCCGCCGGGCGCAGCCCGAGGCTCTCGAGGATGTCGCGCGGCTGCTGGACCAGCGCTGCCCCGTCGCGGATGAGGGCGTTGGGTCCCGCGGCGCGCGGATCGATGATGCGGCCCGGCACCGCCCAGACCTCGCGGCCGAGGTCGAGGGCGTGCCGCACCGTGACCAGCGATCCCGAGCGCGCCGTCGCCTCGACCACCAGGGTGCCGGCGGAGAGCGCCGCGATGATGCGGTTGCGCACCGGAAAGTGCCAGGCGCGGGGCGTCGTGCCGCAGGGGAACTCGGTGACGAGGGCGCCCCGCGCGGCGATCTGATCGCCCAGCCGGGCGTGGCCGCGCGGGTAGTCGATCCCCAGCCCGCAGCCGAGGACGGCGACGGTCCGCCCCGCGGGTGCGGCCAGCGCCCCGCGGTGCGCCGCGGCGTCGATCCCGCGGGCGAAGCCCGAGATCACGGCGACCCCGTGGGCGGCGAGCTCGCGGGCGAAGAGCTCCGCCGCCTCGAGCCCGTACTCCCCGGCCTCCCGCGAGCCGACGATGGCGACCGCCGGACCGGCCAGCAGCCCGCCGAGCTGGCCGGG
>DATBQN010000498.1:0-6824 GCA_036560825.1 Thermoanaerobaculia bacterium | reverse complement strand
GGCGAGGGGGTAGAAGAGCAGCCGGGCGCTGCCGGTGATGATGCCGGTGAAGGTCGGGTTGACGAGGTTGCCGAGGTTCGTCTCGCCGGACTGCGCGGCGGCGAAGAGGGGGCTGTAGTCGGTGAGGTCGCGCTCCACGTGCCAGCTCGGGCTGACGGTCGCCGAGGGCTCCGGGGTGGTGCCGTAATAGACGTTGGCGTGCCCGATGGCGATCTGCGCCGTGCGGTCGAACTGCCGCCCGGCGGAGACCGAGAAGTCCGCCTCCAGGACGACCCTGGCCCACGGCCCCGGGCAGCCCGCGGGGGGCGTGTAGACGAAGGGCTTGGGGGAGAAGTCCGCGAAGGCCACGCCCGAGAAGAGCTGCACCGCGCAGGGCGTGGTCGCCGGGCGCGACACCGGCGGATCGGCGGTCGCGGTATTTGGAGATCCGATCATTGGAGATCCAACCACCGGAGATCCAACCACTGGAGATCCGCTCGCCCGGGCCCCTACCGAGGCCACGAGGGCGAGACAGGCGAAGAGCGCGAGAGCGAGCGAGGACAGCTGTGAGAGTCGGGTCATGGCAGAGGCTCCTTTCGATCGACCTTCCCTTTTCTATCTGTGTCCAGGCGACGCGGATTCGCTCCTCATGGCGGGGGTCGTCTTCGAGATAGGATTCTCGCGGTCAAGGAGGAGATCATGGACAAATGGCACGATCGCCTCAATCGAGCCCGCGCCTGGATGACGGCCGCGGCGCTCGCGGTGCTCGCTCTCTTGTTTCTCGTCCGCTACCTGTTCAGATAGCTGAATCGGGCAGCGACGCCTGCTCCTGGAAGCGAGGCGTCATCAGCTGCCTCCGGCGATCAGCCGGCCGCAGAGCTCGCGGAGGCCGGGGGCGTTGTAGAGCACCCAGGCGCCGATGGCGACCGTCGAGAGGCCGATGACCGCCTCGATGCCGCTATACCATCCGGCGAGGACCCGCGGCCCGTGCAGGGGGAGCGCGATCACCGCCGAGAGCGCCGCCATGCCGAGGATCGAGCCGATGCCGAAGACGGCGATGTAGGCGAGCCCCAGCCAGACGGAGGAGAGCGTCGACAGGGTGAGCAGGAGGAGGGCCGCCGAGCCGGCGAGCCCGTGCACCAGCCCCACCAGCAGCGCGCGGCCGTGGAGCCGGTGCCCGTGCTCGCGGCCGTGGGAGTGAAGCGGGCCATGGGCATGGAGGTGAGGATGGGGGTGGGCGTGGGGGAGCTCGCGGTGCGGCGCCGCGGGGGCCTCCTCCCCGGCGTGGCTGTGGGCGTGGAGGTGCAGCGTGCCGTCGTCGTGGCGGTGGACGTGGATGTGGATGCGCCGCTTCCGCCAGCGCCACAGCACATCGGCGCCCAGGTAGAGGAGCATGATGCCGACCGCCCCCTCGAGCCCCCCGGCGAGGCGCGGCGGGATGGTGGCGCGCAGCAGCAGGCAGAGGCCGCCGACGACGAGCAGCGTGAGGGTGTGGCCGAACCCCCAGGCGACGCCCTGGGCCACCGTCGAGCGCAGGCTGCGGCTGCGCGTGGCAAGGGTGGCGACCGCCGCCAGGTGGTCGGCCTCCATGGCGTGGCGCATCCCCAGCAGCAGGCCGAGAAGCAGCAGCGAAAACGAGGTCATGCTCGCCGCCGCGATCGCCCCGTCACGTCCGCTTGATGCGCATGGAGCGGGCGATCTCCGGCACCGAGAGAATGACGGGGAACGCCAGGAGGACGACGATCACGACCAGCGATGATTTCACAGGGCGTCTTAGGGTTCCAGTACGCGTCAGAG
The DNA here is from genome assembly GCA_036560825.1 of Thermoanaerobaculia bacterium. Taxonomy (GTDB): domain Bacteria; phylum Acidobacteriota; class Thermoanaerobaculia; order Multivoradales; family UBA5704; genus DATBQN01. The sequence continues at coordinate 5,048 of DATBQN010000498.1, read as the reverse complement.
GTGGGACTCAGTGGGATGACGGGACTCGCCCGGGATGAGCCGGCGCGCACGTCGCCGCTCGCCCGTTTCCAGGACGTCGATAGGTTGAATTTTGGTTTTGGCTGGGCGACGACCGCGCTTCGCCGCCTGCCTCGAATATCCGCCTGCCTCGGTCCGCGCCGCGAGCGCGAATTCCTACGTCCCGTAGTATTCCGCGTGGACGTACTGGCCGGTGTGGATGTTGTAGACCAGGTACCAGCCGGGATGGTCGGGGTCGTCGTAGATGGCGAAATCGTCGGCCGCACAGTCCCAGCACCAGTCGGCGCTCAGCGGCCAGTCCACCTCGGCGATCTGGAAGTAGAAGCCGCCCGGCAGCCAGAAGCGGTGGGAGCCGGCGTCGAAGCGGTCGACCCGGTATCGAAAGGAGGGGCCGACGTGAGCGAAGCGGCCGTGGGCATACGGCTGCGCGAGGCGGAAGCGCGCATCTCCGGGCTGATCGTGGCCGTACCACTGGTCATGATTGACGTGGGGGGCGCTGTTGACCCGCCCGCCGTTGAACCGCTCGACCTGGGCCGGCGCGGTGCGTTGGGGGCGGGCCCTCGGCGCGGGCGGAACGTGGCCCTGGTTGGCGCGCGGCCGATTGTGGTCGGCGCCGGCCGGCGGCCGCGCCGGCTGAGGGCGGCCCTGCGGCCGAGCCGGCTGAGGGCGGGCCTGCGGCCGATTGTGCTGGGCGTCGGGCTGCGCCAGGAGCGGCGTCGCTCCCAGGACGGCGAGGCCGAGAAGCAGGGAAAGATGTCGTTTCATGGGGTCTCCTCCAAGCGGGCGTTTGCACTCTTCCGGCACTTGACCGGAGCTCGGCGCGAGTTCGATTCAAGAATTGCGCCCGGCCCTCCCGGGTGGATCCTCACCCGGGGAGCGGAAACCTCATGCACGAGATGTCGATCGCGATGAGCCTCGTCGAAGCGGCCGGCGAGGAGGCCGAGCGTCACGGCGAGGCGCGGGTGACGGCCCTCCACCTGCGCCTTTTCATCCTGCAAGAGATCCGGAGTGAAAACAAGCCGCCCGTTCGCGGTGTAAGAAATCCCGGGCCAGTTCTCGGCTGGCGGCGGTCGATCAGCCGGGGACGTGCAGGATGCCGAGGTCGAGCGGCGCTCCTTCACTGACCTCGACGACCCGCAGCGGCCTGCCCTCGACGTGGAGCGTGTACACGCCAGGCGGCACGAAGGGGATCTGGAAGGCGCCCTGGGCATCGGCGACGGTGGAGGCGGCGCCGAGGCCGGCGCCGACGAGGCTGACCGCCCGGTCCGGCAGCGGCGTCTCGTCTCTCCTGAGCAGGCCGCTCACGCTCGTGGCGGGGAGCGGGAGCGTCAGCGCGGGGTCGCCGTAGTCGGCGGGCACGACGGCCTGCTGGACGCGGCGGAGCGCGGCGTCGACGAGCGCGAGGGTGATCGGCTCACCGGCCGCCCGGCGCACGGCGAAGGTGCCGTCGGCGCCCGGGCCGACGCTCGAATGGAACGTCGCGCTGTCCGCGGCGAGCATCCAGCCGGGAGGAAGGGGCGAGCTGAAGCCGACCGTGAGCGTGGCGTGCCGGCCGAACTCGACGCGGGACACGGCTCCGGGGCCGACCGTGACGTGCCGGACGGCGTCCCCGCTGTGGACGCGAACGGTGGCGCCGGCGCTCTCCACCGTTTCGAGGTACGCGTCCCATTCCCCCGGATCGAGGAGCTCCGAGGTCGCCTGGCCGCTCGCGTCGGTCAGCAAGGTTTCGGGGTCCGCGCCGTTGCCCATCAGATTCACCGTGCAGCCGAGGCAGGGAGCGTCGGCGCTCTCGTCCCACACCGCCACCTGGACCCGGCCGCCGCGCGCGAGCTGGATGACCAGCGGCTCCTCCTCCGTCGCGCGGGGCTCAGGGCCGACGTCGACCCGCTTGGCGGGAAAGCCGCCGGCACGGATCTCGAGGCGGAGGCCGGACGCCGAGCCGGCGGCGAGCGCGAATCGGCCCTCCTCGTCCGCCCTCGCGGAGCCCCCGCCCGCCGGCTCGACGACCGCAATCGAGGCGCCCGCCACCGACTCGCCGGACGCCGCGTCGACGACCTCGCCGAAGAGGCGCTCCGCGGGCGACAACCGCACTACCCCCAGGGAGCGTCGTTCTCCGGCGAGGAGATCGAGATCGCGGGCGACCGCCCGGTACCCGGGCGCCGCCGCCGTGAGGCGGTACCGGCCCGGGACGAGGCCGTCGAACGAGAAAGCGCCGACGCGGTCGCTCGCGGTCGACCGCTGCGACCGCTCGAGCCTCAGGGTGGCACCGGCGATCGGCTTCTCGTCGCCGTCCAGGAGCCTGCCCTCCAGGCTCGCTCGCCGGGCGAGCGCGCAGCGGACCTCCGGGGGCAATCGCTCGAGCTCCTGAATGGCGCGCACGTAGCCCGGCGCGCTGCAGGCGATCGAGATCGACAGCGCCGGATCGAGGCGGGTGAGCGCCGCGCGCCCATCCGGCCCGGTCCGCGCCGCCGAGACGTCCTGCGCGGCAGGCGCTTCGCCCTGCAGCGCGGCGACCTCGGCGCCGACGATCGGGGCCCCGGCGGCATCGGCGACGGTCACCGGCAGGTCGACGCCCGCGGCAAGCGCCCAGTCGCCCAGGTCCAGGGTCGCTGGCTCCGGCGACTCCGTTGGCTCCGCTAGCTCCGCGGCATCGCCGGCGGTCCGCCGGAGCCTCTCGGGAGCCGGCACGGTGAAAGGTTCGCTCCGGCCGCTGCGGCCGCCGGGCGACCGCGCCTCCAGGAAATACCGGCCCGGAGCGAGCCGCGGGATCGCATAGCGGCCGCTGAGGTCCGACGCCACGTCGCGGACGAGACCCTCGCCCCCCTTCGCGCGGGCGAGAGGCAGGGAGAACGCGCGGCGCGCGACGAGCCCTTCCGGAGCGACGGAGATACGGAGGCCGGCGGCCGCCTGCCGGCCGACCATCACGCGCCCGGTGACTCGAACGCCCTGCCCGAGAGGCGGCAGGTCGAGGGCGCCGCCCCCCGTCAGGGAGACCCGCGTGCACTGTGGCGCGGCCGCGGCCGCGCCGGCGCAGAGCATCGTCAGCCCCGCGGGGACGCCGGTGAGGGCGAGCGCCCGCGCCCCGGGAGCGGGGCTGAAGACTCTCGCCTCGCTCCCCCAGGAGAGCGGCGTGGCCTCGATCCAGAGCCCCTCGACAGCCGGCGCGGCAAAGCGCACCCGCGCCGCGGCGGGCGGGGCGCTCGGCGGTATCGGCGTCGGCGTCGGCGCGGCGCTCGCGCCGAGGGCGAGGACCGATCCGGCGAGGAGCGCCAGGGCGCTGGGCGCGGCGGGCATGCCGGGCTAGCCGTGCGTCGAGGTGTAGGTGCAGGTCCGCGTGCAGGTCGATCCGCAGGTGCACGAGGCGGTGAGACTGTAGCCCGGCGGCGCGGAGGAGCAGCCGCAGAGCGCCGTGCCGCAATAGCAGCCACCGTCCGACGATCCGTCGCCGGGGCCGACCTGGTTCTGGGGCTGGATGCTCGTCGCTCCCACCGAGAGAGCCGCGCACAACGCGATGACGACGACGAGGAGTGCGATGAGACGGCGCTGTCGATCGATCATGGAAGCCTCCCTATGCCGGTGCAGGCGGCCCGCGGCGTTGCGGGCTCCTGATAGAAGACGACGTGATCCCCCCAGAAGGCGATGGTGCGGCTCAGGCACGGGAGGTTCGAGAGAGTCCGCCGGCCGGTGCCTTCGGCCGTCGCGCTGACCAGCTCGGCCGTCTTCGTCGCGTCGTGGATGTCCGGCACGGCCCACAGGGTGCCCTGGCCGTCGAGGGCCGGGAAGAGGCGGAGGAAGATGGGCCGCTCGGAGGCGCCCTGCTTCCTCGCCCGCGCGTCGGCCTCGCGCAGCCAGGAGGCGATCTCCGCATGATCGGGGTCGCCCAGGGAGGCGCGCCAGAGGAGCTTGCCCGCGAGGTCGTGGACCTGGAGGTCGCCGCTCTCGCTCTCGAGCGAGAAGAGGCGCTGGCGCGCCGGATCGCAGCGCAACAGGACCGAGCGGAGCCGGGCGGCTCCGGGCCCTGGGCCGATCGCCCGCTCGCGGCCGAAGCGGCGGGCGAGGACGGCGTCCTTCAGGTTCCAGATCTCGACGCGGTCCTCGTTGGCCACGGGAGTCACCGCCACCGTCGCCGGGCCCAGCCAACAGATGTCGAGGGACCGGGCCGCCAGCGGGAGGACGACGTCGGGCGCTCCCCGGCGCGACCAGCGGATCTCCCTGCCGAGCTTGTAGAGACCGACGAGGCCCCATTCCGCGTCGACGTCGACGGCCTCGGCGGCCGGCGCCTTCCACGGCTCGAGCCCCTGGCCCGCGGGCGAGAGGACGGCGACGGACGCGGTCTGCTTGTTCCAGGCCCAGAGGTTCCCCTGCCGATCGACTCCCATGCGGTTCGCGCGCAGGCTCTCGACGGCCTTCAACGCGGCGGTCGAGGGCGTCTCGGCGGGAGCCGGGGCGCACAGGAACGCGCCGGCCCAGGCGAGGGCCAGCGCCCGGGCCGCCAGGAGCCGGTTAGAGGCATTGAAATATTGACCGTTCGACATGGAGCGTCACGTCATTTTAGGGTTCTTTGAGTAACGGTGTGCTCCGAGAGAGGAGAAGCGGGACAAGATCGTCCAGGAAATCGCCCAAGCACAGAATCGCGTTCTCGGAACCGAGATGTTCGCATGGTCCCGGGCAGAAACCAAACCCCCCGCGTCAGGTCCGCGGAGCCTGTACATGGTCTCGGGAGCCGGGCCGATGGCAGGTGTACCGCCCAGGAAGGAATCGTCGCTATCAGCGCGGCGCCGCCGCTGACGACCGCCAGCAGATCGCCGCCAGTCCCACGAACCCCAGCCCTGCGAGAACGAAGGGAAGCACATTGCCGATGGCACCCATCACCAGGAAATAGATCGCTGCCACCTGGTACAGCGCTCCTACATACTTCATCGACTATTCCTCCTTTGAATGAGCGTGCGGTATCGGCAAAAGAATAGCGCGCAGCACGGTGCGCCTGTGGTGCCCCTCGCTCCCTCGCGGCCCTCCGCGAGCTGCCCGGG
>DATBQN010000497.1:0-5296 GCA_036560825.1 Thermoanaerobaculia bacterium | reverse complement strand
GCGACGCCGCTCGAGCAGCAGATGAACGGCGCCGACGACATGCTCTACATGCAGTCGGTCAACGCCAACGACGGCTCGCTCAACCTGCGCGTCACCTTCGACGTCGGCACCGACCGCAACATCGACCAGGTCAACGCCCAGAACCGCGTCGCCCAGGGGCTGCCCAACGTGCCGGCGGCGGTCAACCAGTTCGGCTTCACCTACCGGAAGACCCAGGGCACGCCGCTCCTCATCATCTCGATCTACTCGCCGAAGGGGACCTACAACGGCCTCTTCCTCGGCAACTACGCGTTGATCAACGTCAACGACGCGCTCTACCGCGTGCCGGGCGTCGGCCAGGTGAACAACTTCGGCGCCTCCGACTACTCGATGCGCATCTGGGTGAAGCCCGACCAGCTCGCCAAGCTCGGCCTGACCGTCGCCGACATCACGCGCGCCGTCAGCCAGCAGAACAACGTCAACCCGGCGGGGCAGGTGGGGGCCGAGCCGGCGCCCAAGGGGCAGGAGTTCACCTACACCGTGCGCGCCCAGGGGCCGCTCGTCACCCCCGAGGAGTTCGGCCAGGTGGTGGTGCGGCTCAATCCGGATGGCTCCGCGGTGCGCTTGAAGGACATCGCGCGCATCGAGCTCGGCGCCCTCGCCTACAAGCAGATCGGCCGCCTGGACGGCAAGCCGTCGAGCATCGTCGCCGTCTACCAGGCGCCGGGCTCGAACGCGCTCGCCGTCGCCAACGGCGTCAAGGCGGCGATGGAGACGCTCAAGCAGCGCTTCCCCGAGGACCTCGCCTACACCGTCTCCGTCGACACCTCGCTCCCCGTCACCGAGGGCATCAAGGAGATCGCGAAGACGCTCGGCGAGGCGATGATCCTCGTCATCCTGGTGGTCTTCCTCTTCCTGCAGAACTGGCGCGCCACGCTCATCCCGCTGATCGCCGTGCCGGTGTCGCTCATCGGCACCTTCGCCGTCTTCCCCGTCCTCGGCTTCTCGATGAACACGCTGTCGCTCTTCGGCCTGGTGCTCGCCATCGGCCTGGTGGTCGACGACGCCATCGTCGTCGTCGAGGCGGTCGAGCACCACATCGAGGAGGGCTCGTCGCCGCGCGAGGCGACGCTCCAGGCGATGCGCGAGGTCTCCGGGCCGGTGGTGGCGATCGCCCTCATCCTCTCGTCGGTCTTCCTGCCGGTCGCCTTCCTGGGCGGCATCCAGGGGCGCCTCAACAAGCAGTTCGCGGTGACCATCGCGATCTCGGTGCTCATCTCGGCCTTCAACGCCCTATCCCTCTCGCCGGCGCTCGCCGCGCTGCTGCTGCGGCCGCGCCGGGAGTCGAAGGGCCTCCTCGCGCGCGCCTTCGGCGGCTTCAACCGCGGCTTCGCGCGGGCGACCCGCGGCTACATCTCGGTCTCCGCCTTCCTCATCCGCAAGCTCGTCATCGCCCTCGCCATCCTGGCGGCCTTCGCCCTCTTCGCCGGCCGGCTGGGCACCACGCTGCCGGGCAGCTTCGTGCCCGACGACGACCAGGGGTACTTCTACTTGAACGTGCAGCTCCCCGACGCTTCGTCGCTGCAGCGCACGGACGACGTCTGCCGCAAGGTCGAGGCGATCCTGGCGCGCCACCCGAAGAGCATCCTGCACTACAACACCATCGGCGGCTTCAGCCTGCTCTCCTTCGTCTCGGCGACCTACAACGGCTTCTTCTTCGTCTCTCTCCAGCCCTGGGACGAGCGGGGAGCGGAGACCGCGCAGGCGCTCGTCGCCCAGCTCAACCAGGAGTTCCGCAACCAGATCCCGGAGGCGACGGTGTTCGCCTTCCTGCCGCCCGCCATCCCGGGACTCGGCTCCTCCGGCGGCTTCTCGCTCTGGCTCCAGGACCGCTCCGGCGGCTCGGTGGCGTACCTCGACCAGAACCTGCAGCGCTTCCTCGAGGCGGCGAGGAAGCGGCCCGAGCTGGCGAACGTCAACAGCAGCTTCCGCGCCGCGGTGCCGCAGGTCTTCGTCGACGTCGACCGCGACAAGGTGCTCAAGCAGGGCATCCCGGTCGCCGACGTCTACCAGACGCTGCAGGCCTTCCTCGGCGGCTCGTTCATCAACCAGTTCAACCGCTTCGGCCGCCAGTGGCGCGTCTTCCTGCAGGCGGAGGGGACGGAGCGGATGAACCCCGGCGACATCGATCAGTACTACGTCCGCAACGATGCCGGCAGCATGGTGCCGCTCGCCGCCGTGGCGGCGATCCGCCGCACCTACGGCCCCGAGTACACGCAGCGCTTCAACGGCTTCCGCGCCGCCCAGGTCACCGGCGCCGCGGCGCCCGGCTACAGCTCGGGGCAGGCGATCGCGGCCCTCGAGCAGGTCGCGGCGCGGGTGTTGCCGCGCGAGATGGGCTACGACTGGTCCGACCTCGCCTACCAGGAGAAGAAGGCTTCGGGCACCACCGGGCGGGTCTTCGCGCTCTCCATCCTCGTCGTCTTCCTGATCCTCGCGGCGCTCTACGAGAGCTGGTCCTTGCCCTTCAGCGTCCTCCTCTCGGTGCCGATCGCCGTCTTCGGCGCCTTCATGGGGCTCCTGCTGCGCAAGTTCGACTTCGACGTCTACGGGCAGATCGGCCTCATCGTGCTCATCGGTCTCGCCGCCAAGAACGCGATCCTCATCGTCGAGTTCGCCAAGGCGGGGTTCGAGCGCGGGCGGAGCCTTTCGGAGGCCGCCCTCGAAGGGGCGCAGCTCCGCCTGCGGCCCATCCTGATGACCTCGCTCGCCTTCATCCTGGGCTGCCTGCCGCTGTGGTTCGCCGCCGGCGCCGGCGGCATCTCGCGCCAGATCCTGGGCACCGTGGTGGTCGCCGGCATGCTCGCCGCCACCGGCCTCGCGATCTTCATCATCCCGGCCCTCTTCGTCATCTTCGAGCGGATCGCGGGGGCGGAGAAGAAGCACGCCAAGCGGACGGCCGCGGCGGCGCCGGTCCCGGAGAGCCATTCATGAGCCGGCGCGTCCTCGCCGGAGCGCTCGCCGGCGTCGCCACGGCGACGATCGTCCTCGGCGGCTGCCTCGCCGGCCCGCGCTACCAGCGGCCGCCGCTCGACGTGCCGGCCGAGGCCCGCGGGCAGGTCACCCCGGTCGAGGCCGCCTCGCTCGCCGACCAGCCCTGGTGGGACGTCTTCCAGGACGACGCGCTCAAGGGCCTCATCGCCGAGGCGCTCCGCAACGGCTACGACGTCCGCCTCGCCGCGGCGCGGGTCGAGGAGGCGCGCGCCAACGCCGGCGTCGCCCGCGCGTCGTACTTCCCGGCCCTCCAGCTCGCGGGGAGCTGGCAGCGCGGCCGGCAGTCGGAGTTCTCGTCCAGCCCGGGGGCGGAAGGGGCGCTCTTCCAGGCGAACCTGGGCCTCTCCTGGGAGGCCGACCTCTGGGGGCGCGTGCGGCGTCTCAGCGAGGCGGCGCTGGCGCAGTACCTGGCGACGGAGGAGGCCCGCCGCGGCGTCCTCCTGTCGCTCGCCTCCGAGGTCGCGACGGGCTACTTCCAGCTCCGCGAGCTCGACCTCCAGCTCGAGATCGCCCGGCGCACGACGGCGGCCTTCCAGGAGACCTTCGACCTCTTCGACCGGCGCCTCAAGGGGGGCACCGCCTCGGGCCTGGAGACGTCGAGCGCCGAGGCCTCGCTCGCCTCGACCGCCGCCGTCATCCCGGACCTCGAGCGGCAGATCGCGGCGCAGGAGAACGCGCTGGCGCTCCTCCTCGGCCGCAACCCCGGGCCGATCCCGCGCGGAGCCGCGCTCAACGGCCAGTCGCTGCCGCCGGACATCCCGCCCGGGCTCTCCTCGGACCTCCTGCGGCGGCGGCCCGACCTGCGCCAGGCCGAGCAGGCGCTCGTCGCGGCCAACGCCGAGGTCGGCGTCGCCGCCGCCGACTTCTTCCCGCGCATCAGCTTGACCGGCTCCTACGGCGGCGCCTCGCCGACGCTGTCGCAGTTCGTCGGCGCCGGGAGGACCTGGGCGTTCGGCGCCGGGATCCTCACGCCGGTGCTCCAGGGGCGGCTGCTGCAGAACCAGTACGAGGCGGCTCTGGCGCGCCGCGAGCAGGCGCGGGTGATGTACGAGCAGAGCGTCACCAACGCCTTCCACGAGGTGTCGACGGCGCTCGTCGCCTACCAGAAGTACGCCGAGGTGGAGGCGCAGCGGGCGCGCGAGGTCGCCGCCTACCGCGAGGCGGTGCGCCTCGCCAACACGCGCTACGCCGCCGGGCTCTCGGACTACCTCGAGGTGCTGCAGGTCCAGCAGCAGCTCTTCCCCGCCGAGATCCAGCTCGCCCAGACCCGCTACAACCGGCTCGCCACCCTGGTCGAGCTCTATCGCACGCTCGGCGGCGGCTGGAAGCTCACCGACGAGCAGTGGCCGGCGGCGGGTGGAGCGGGCGCGCCGGCGGGATCTTCTTCCCCGCCGCGCTGACGCGGCCCCACCCTCAGTTCGCGAGCTTCACGCCCCGGCCCGGCACGAGCCTCTGGGGGCGGTCGTGCATGCCGACGAGCGGCGGCCAGCCCGCGGCGTCGTCGCCGAAGGGCTCCGCCCGCGAGCGGTCGAAGGCCGGGGCGAGGAGAGGCGGCAGGCGGAGCTCGCCGCGCAGATAGCCGGCGACCCCGGAGCGCGCCGTGGGGAGGAGACCGGAGAGGTCGACGGCGAGGCCGTGCTGGGAGGCGTAGAGGAGGTCAGAGAACGCGGCGGCGTGGAAGCACGGCCGCAGGCCGGCCTGTGTCAGGAGGTAGGGGAATTCGGGCGCCAGGATGCGCCCGCCTTGGATCCCGGTGCTCGCGGCGTTCGATGCGCTCGCGCCGATCGCGGTGAGCCGGTGCACCGTCCGTTGCGACGCCTCGCGCGCCTGCCGCGCGGGGATCTGCCCGGCGGCGTCGAAGCCCGTCGCCCAGACCTGGAGCGCCAATCCGACGAGGAGCCAGGCGGGGATCGCGCTCCGCCGCGAGCCGGTGGCGGCAAGTAGCGCCGGGGCGGTGACCGCCAGGGCCAGCACCAGGGTCGCGTGGAGCGGCATGTGCACGTTGTCGAAGCTCCATTGATGTCCGGCCATTCCCAGGTCCGCCGCGAACGCCGCCGCGAGCAGGAGAGCGAGCGCTCGCCATACGGGTCCTGAATCGCGGTTTTCGGACGGCGTGCCGCCGGCTCGGGCCAGCGCGGCGAGGCCGGGGAGGACCAGCCAGGCGATCGGCAGGCCTCCGACCCCCGCCGCCCGCGCCCCGTCTACGAGGGTGCTCCACGCGACGCCATGGCTGCGCGGAACGGACACGGCATAGAACCAGAAC
>DATBQN010000496.1:0-4731 GCA_036560825.1 Thermoanaerobaculia bacterium | reverse complement strand
GCCTCGATGGCGGCGCGCGCCCGCGCGGCGAGCCGGCCCATGGAGGACATGCGGTCCTCGCTCGTCTTGGCGCGGCGCGCCGGGCTGGACGCCACCGCCGCCGAGAGCGCCGACGCGGCGAGCAGCACCGAGAGCAGGATGGCGACGAGGACGGACGGTCTTCTCAGGTTCATGGGTGCCTCCTCTTTCAGGGGGATAGAAGGTGGCGGATCGCTGGACGCTCGCTGGGGGTGCGAGCCCCCATTCTTGACTTAAAAGATCATCATCATCTAGTCCGGCGGGACGGCCTGTCAAGCGCTGAATTTCGATCTCGCGCAGAATCGCGCGCGGGGCCGCTCCCAGGCCCGCTCAGCGGCCGGCGACGGCGCTGCGCCGCTCCATCAGGATCACGTCGTGCCAGACGCCGTCGCGCCGGCCGAGCCGCTCGCGCCGGCCGACCTCGCGGAAGCCGCCGGCGGCGGCGTCCAGGCGCGGCGGCTTCAATGCAGCGGCCAGAAGAAGGGGAGGAGCGCCATGAGGACGGCGAGGAGGAGGAGCGAGAGGGGCGCCCCGGCGATGAGGAAGTCGCGGAAGCGGTACTTGCCCGGCCCGTAGACGAGGAGGCAGGAGGGCTCGAAGGGCGTGATGTAGGAGATCGAGGCCGCGAGGGTGACGAGGATGCCGAAGGTGCGCGGCGGGACGTGGAGGCGCGTTGCGGCGCTCAACGCCACCGGCAGCACGACGAGCGCCGCGGCGGCGTTCGACATCGGCTGGGTGAGGAGCATGGTGAGGACGGCGAAGCCGAGCATGATCGCGGGGAGCCCGAAGGGCGAGCCGGCGGCGACGATCCGGTTGGCGAGGTAGGCGGCGGCGCCCGAGGTCTGCATCACGGTGCCGAACGAGGTCATCCCGGCGATGAGGACGATGAGGCGCCAGTGGATGGCCTTGTAGGCCTCCTCGGCGGTGATCAGCTTGAGCACCACGGCGGTCAAGGCGGCGAGCAGGAAGGCGATCCCGAGCGGCACGACGCCGAGCGCCGCGGCGATCACGGCGAGGACGAAGAGGCCGACGGCGACCAGCCGCTGGCGCGGGTGGACCGGCCGCTGCGCGGTCTCGTCGAGCACCCAGAGGTCGGTGCCGGCGAGCGCCGCGAAGCTCTCCTCGCGGCCCTGCAGGAGGAGCACGTCGCCCACCCGCAGGGCGAGGCTGCCGATGCGCGACGGCAGGGCGTGGCCGCGGCGGTGGATGGCGATCACGGTGAGGCCGAAGCGGCGGCGGAAGTCGGCGTCGCGGAGCGTCCTCCCGAGGAGGATCGACTGCGGCATGACGATCGCCTCGACGACGCGGAGGGCGCCGCCGGCGAGGTCGCGATCGGAGAGGTGGAGGGCGGGGACGATCTCGAGACCGCGCGTGCGGCGGACCTCGACGAGCCCCTCGCGCCGCGTCTTGACGATCAGCTGGTCGCCCGCGGCGAGGACCGTCTCGGGGCCGGGGTGGAGGGTCTCCGGGCCGCGGTGGACGGCGAGCACGGTGAGGCCCATGGCGCCCAGGCGGAGGTCCTGGATCTGCCGCCCGGCGAGCGGCGAGCCGTCGGTCACCACCACCTCGGTGAGGTACTCGCGGATGCCGTACTCGTCGGTCAGGCTGGCCTCGCCGGTCTTCGGCAGCAGGCGGGCGCCGACGAAGACGGTGAAGAGGACGCCGGTCGCCACGATGGCGAGCCCCACCGGCAGGAACTCGAAGAGGCCGATCGGCGGCAGGCCCATGCTGCGCAGGTAGCCCGAGGCGGCGATGGTCGTCGAGGAGGCGAGGAGGGTGCAGGTGCCGCCCATCATCGAGGCGAAGGCGAACGGCATGAGGATCTGCCCGGGAGCGATGCGGCTGCGGCGGCAGAGCCCGAGCACCGCGGGGAGGAAGACGGCGGTCGTCGTGGTGTTGTGGAGGAACGCGGCGACCAGCGCCGTCGCCGGCATCAGGCAGAGGAGGATGCGGGTGCGGCTGCCTCCCGCGAGGCGGTGGACGAGGGCGGCGAAGGCGTCCATCACGCCGCTCCTGGCGAGCGCCCCTGAGAGCACGAAGAGCGAGGCGAGCACGACGACGATCTCGCTGGCGAAGCCGGAGAAGGCGTCGCGGAAGGAGAGCAGCCGGAGGAGGACGAGGGCGCAGAGGAGGAGGAGGGTGGTGACGTCGACCGGCACCTTCTCGAGCGCGAAGCAGACGACCACCGCGACGAGGAGGGCGAGCACCACGAAGATCTCGACGGTCATGGCGCCCCTGAGTAACACAGGTGCGGCCTCCCCGCCCGGGCGCGCCGCGCGGCGCCGCGGACGGTGCTCGCCCGGCGCGCCCGGCGGCACACAGTCTTGCAGGGAGAGATCGATGAACGTGTCATGAGCGCTGAGGAGCATGCTGGATTCAAGCCACCAGCTCTGGAGGAGGCGGCCATGAGCTCCGCGAACCCCATCTTCGTCCTCTCGTCGGCGCGCTCCGGCTCGACGCTCACCCGGTTCATCCTCGACACCCACCCGGAGATCTACAGCCCCTCGGAGCTCGAGCTGGGAAAGGTCGCGCGCGGCCTCTGCGCGACGATCGGCCTGCTCGAGGGCGCCACCGAGCAGCCGCTCGAGAATCCGCCGGCCCTCGAGCGCACCCGCGCCATCCTCGCGGACCTGCTCGACTCCTACACCCGCGCCAGGGGCAAGACGATCTGGTGCGAGAAGAGCCCGTCCAACGTGTACACGTGGGAGCTCCTCGCGGCGGTCTTTCCGGGGGCGCGCTTCCTCTGCCTGCACCGGCACGCGCTCGACGTGACGAGCTCCCTGATCGAGACCTTCCGCTTCGGGTTCCCCCCCGGCCTGCGCGACTGGGCTCGCCGCTTCGCGGGCGACAACATCCAGGCGGGCCTGCGCTACTGGGTGGATTCCACGGGCCACGTGGTCGAATGCGAGAAGCGCCTGCCGGAGCGGAGCTTCCGCCTGCGCTACGAGGACATCGTCGCCGCGCCGGCCGAGGCGCTCGCGCCGGCCTTCCGCTTCCTCGGCCTCGACTGGGACCCGGCCCTCCTCGGCTCGGTGTTCTCGAGCCAGCACGACCGCGGCGGGGGCGATCCCTACGTCTTCTTCAGCGAGCGGATCCGCCAGGACAGCGTCGGCTGCGGCAGGAGCCTGCCGCTCGAAGGGCTCCCGGGCGACCTCCTGCGCCGCCTCGGCGAGCTGTACGCCGAGCTCGGATATCCCGAGAAGCCGGCCCGGCTGGAGCCGGCGGCATCGGCGGTCGCGGTGGCCCCGGCGCCGGCCGGTCCGGCGGCCGATCCGCAGACGCGCTGGGTGTTCGAGACCCTGCTGCCGGAGCGGGCGGCGACGGCCGGGGTGCTGCCCCCCGCTCCTTTCGCCTGCGACGTCACCGTGCGCGGGCAGGGCGGCGGCACCTGGGCCCTGGAGTGGGACGCGGACGGGCTGCGGGTGGCGCCGGAGCGCCGCGGGTTCCCCACCACCATCGAGCTCGCCGGCGAGGACCTGCTCGCCGTCGTGCAGGGCCGGGCCAATCCCATGAAGATCGCCCAGGAGGGGCGCATCCGCGTCGAGGGTCTGGAGAGCGACGGGGCTCTCCTCGGCCTCCTCCGCATGATGTGGGCCGGTCCGTAGAGTCGCTTCACCTGGCGCCCTTTTCCCTCTCGATGGCGCCGGCGAGGCGCCGCCGGAAGGCGTCGAGCTGATCGGCGGCGAGGTCGGACACCGCCCAGTAGGTCATGCCGTCCTGCGTCCAGTGAACGAGGTGGAACCCGCGCCGGGTGCCCGTCTCGGGCCGCGTCGTCGACCCCGTCGACCGATCCTGGGCCGGCCAGGTGAAGAGATTGATGGGGTGGCGGCCGGCGCGGTAGACGAGGGCGGCGACCGGCCGGCCGTCCAGGTAGTCGAGGCGCCCGCCTTCGAGCGGGTAGCCCTGGCCGGCCAGATCGACGACCTGCGGCGCATAGTCGAGCTTCCCCGCGAACCAGGGCTTGACGGTGTGGCGGTCGGTCGAGACCACGTCCTCCGGATGTCCGGCGAGGAGCGAGCGGACGTGGCTCGCGACGACCTCCTGCGGGATCGCCGGCTCGCCAGTCCCACCGATCCCGAACCCGGGACCGAACCGTCCCAGGCTCCACGACGCGACGGCCACCGCGAGGAGGGCGGCGAGGCTCATTAGGGCGCGCCGGCGCGGGCCGGAGAAGCCGGAGAGACGCGCGGCGGCGGGCCGCGGCGCGGCGCGGCGGAGGCTCTGGCGCAGGCGGTCGCGCAGCTCCGGCGCCGGCCGGTAGCGCAGATCGGCGGCGCCGAGCGCCGCCGATAGGGCGCGCTGGGCGGCGAGGGCGCGCGCGCAGTCGGCGCAGGTGGAGAGGTGGCGCTCGAGGGCCAGCGCGCTCGTCAGGTCGAGCTCGCCGTCGAGGTAGGCCCCGAGGCGCTCGGCGTCCATCGTCGGGCAGGTCATGGCGGGGTCCCCTTGTCGCGGTACTGGCTGCCGTAGGTGATGGCGAAGTCCTGGAGCTGTCGCCGGGCGCGCGCCAGGCGCGACATCACGGTGCCGATGGGGATGCCGGCGATCTCGGCGATCTCCCGGTACGACAGCCCTTCGAGCTCGCGCAGCACGATCGCCTCGCGGTAGGCGACGGGCAGCGCCTCGAGCGCCTGGCGCAGGACGTGGCGGTCGGCGTGGAGCAGGAGGTCGGCTTCGGGGTCGCGCGGCGCGGCCTCCTCGGTGTGCCGCTCCTCG
>DATBQN010000495.1:0-4183 GCA_036560825.1 Thermoanaerobaculia bacterium | reverse complement strand
CCTTCAGCATCTTCTGGGCCTACATTTGGGTGAGCCAGTACCTGCTCATCTGGTACAGCAATATCCCCGAAGAGGTGACCTTCTACGCCGCGCGGCTCGCGGGCAGCTTCCGGCTGCCCTTCTTCCTCGTCCTCGCGATGGAGTGGATCGTGCCCTTCGTCGTGCTGATGCCGCGCGCCGCCAAGCGCAACCCGAAGGTCCTGCTCGGCGTGTCCGCCCTGATCCTCGGCGGGCACTGGCTCGATCTCTACCTGCTGGTGGCGCCGCCGGTCCTCGCCGGGATGCGGCTGGGGCTGACCGAGGTGCTGCTCACGGCGGCCTATGGGGGAATCTTCCTCTTCGTCGCCGCGCGCGCCCTCGCCCGCGCGCCGCTGCTGCCCAGGAACGATCCGTTCTTCGCCGAGAGCCTGCGCCACCACCAATAGGTGGCTGTCCTCTAGCTCTTGTAGACCTGGACGTCGACGTCGGTCTCGGGCTGGCGGTCGGTGAACTCGACGATCTCGCCGGTCGCCATGTAGATCACCCGCTCGCAGACGTTGGTGACGCGGTCGCCGATGCGCTCCAGGTTGTGCGCCACCCAGAGCAGGAAGGTGGGGCGGCGGATGTCCTCGGGGTGCTTGATCATCTCCTGGAGGAGCTGGCCGAAGACCTGCTGGTTGAGCTCGTCGACCTCGTCGTCGTGCTGCGCCACGGTGCGGGCCGCCTCCGGGTCGCGCCGGGCGAGGGCCTCCATCGACGCCGCGAGCATGGCGCGGCCGATCTCGGCCATCTGGGGCAGCTGGGGTGGCAGCGCCACCGCGCCGCCCTCGCCGGCCTCGGCCAGGCGGAGCGCCAGGCGGGCGATGCCGACCGCGTAATCGCCGATGCGCTCGAGGTTGGTCGCCACGTACATGGCGGCGACGATGGTGCGCAGGTCGACCGCCGCCGGCTGCTGGGTGGCGATGAGGGTCGTGCTGTGCTCCTCGATGTAGTAGCGGTGGCGGTTGATGTCGCCGTCGCCGTGGATCACCCGCCGGGCGAGGTCGAGGTCGCCGCGCTCGAGCGCCTCCATGGCCCGGGCCACGGCGTCGCCGACCCGGCCGGCGAGCCGGGCGAGGTCGTCCTTGAGGCCCTCGAGCTTCTGATGGAACTCCTGGCGGATGTCGGTGAGCAATCCTCTCTCCTCCTGGGCGCCAGGGCGCGCGGACCGGGAGAGTTGTACCAGGGGGAGGTGAAATGGATGTGACCGCGGTCCGGCGGCGGGGTGACAAGAACGCGCCCCCGGCGCGATGTGCGCCGGGGGCGGAGGTTCGTCGAGGGAGGATGGAGGCGGAGCCGGCGTCACTGACCGCCGTCGAGGGCGGTGTTCATGTGGTGGTGCATCCGGTCGCCCCACTTCTGGGCGTGGGCCTTGGCGTTGGCGAGCATCTCCTTGGCCTTCGCCTGCTGGTCCGGGGTGAGGACGTTGCGCACCTCGCCCGCGATCTTGGCGCGGGAGACCGCGAGGTCGGCCTCGACCTGGGCCACGTTCGCCGAGGCGGCGCGGATGGCGCTCTCGTCGAAGGTGTCGGCGTGGATGGCGTCGAAGAGCGCGCTTTTGGCGGTCTTCAGGCGGTTGAACCCGGCGCTGAGCTCGGCCTTGTGGTTGGCGAAGATGGTCTGGACCTGGGTCGTCTGGTCGTCGGAGAGGCCGAGCTTCTGGGCCAGGTGCTGGCTGAAGCCGGCCATGTGGCGGGTCTGGGCCTGGTTGGCGGCCACGGCGGCGAACAGGAGGGCGGGCGCGAGCACCGCCGCGCCGGCGATCGCCAGGGCCTTGTTGCGGACCAATTTCATGATTAGATTCTCCTTCGTCGTTGGCGAGGGGCATGTCGCTCCCTCTATCCTGGCGAGATGGTCGCGGAGGCCGATCGGTTACAGGCGGTCGCCGGCCCTCGGCCCCGGCTCCGCCGCTGTAACCGGCCGCCCGGCGCGGCCGTCCTTCTCCATGGAGGGGTCGGTCCACCCCCGACCGTTGTCGATGCGCCCATGGCCCTGTCCGCCAAAACCCTGACGATGGCGCCGCCCGCCATCCCCGTGGAGGACTCCGAAGCGCGCCTGGTGCGCGCCAGCCTGGAGGGGGACGAGGACGCGTTCGGGGCGCTGGTCCGCGCCCAGCAGGTGCGCGTCTTCCACCTCCTGGGGCGCTTCTTCCGCCGCCCCGAGGAGGTCGAGGAGGCCGCCCAGGAGACCTTCCTGCGCGCCTGGATGAAGCTCGCGACCTACCGCGGACAAGCCCCCTTCGAGCACTGGCTCACCCGCATCTGCCTGCGCACCGCCTACGACCGGCTGCGGCGCCGCGGGCTCGAGACCGTGTCGCTCGGCGACGGCGCCGAGCCGGGCGCCGACTCTCCCGATCCGCACGCCCGGCTCGAGGTGGAGCGGCTGCTCGCGCGCCTGGCCCCGGCCGACCGCTTCCTGCTGACGCTCCTCGAGGGCGAGGGCTGGTCGGTGGCCGAGATCGCCGCGCGCCTCGGCTGGACGCCGGTCAACGTCAAGGTGAGAGCGCACCGCGCGCGCAAGCGCCTGCGCCGGATTCTGGAGGAGGGCTAGCCGTGCGCTGCAGCGAGATCCAAGATCAACTGACCCGCCGGAGCGCCGCGACCGCCGAGCTCGAGGCCCACCTGGGCTCCTGCCCGGCCTGCTCCCGCTACGCGGCGCGGCTCGCCCACGCCCGCGCCATCCTCGCCCGCGAGGGCGCCGCCGTGCCCGACCCTGGCTTCTCCCGGCGCGTCGTCGCCCGCATCCCCGGCTCTGCCCAGCTGCTCGGCTGGGCGGCGCTCCGGGCGCTGCCGGCGGCGATCGCCATCGCCCTGGCGATCGGCGCCTTCGGCCTCTTCCAGACGCCGACGCCGGAGAGCTCGCTCCTCAAGGACGCCTCGTCCGAGGCCCTCTTCGCCTACGCCGCCCTGCCGTCCGACGCGGGAGCCCAGTCCGCGGCGCCGGAGCCCGCGCCGGTATCTACGCCGGTATCTACGCCGGTATCTAAATGAGGCGCTCGACCGCCCTCGTCGCCATCGTCGCGCTGTTCCTCGCCGGGGCGGTGGTCGGCGCGCTGGGATACCAGGCCTTCCTGTATCACCAGATGCGCCAGCCGGGCGGCGTCGCCGGCTGGGGCACCCGCCTCCTCGCCTCGGACCTCAAGCGGCGCCTCGACCTCACCGCCGACCAGGAGGCCCAGGTGGAGCGCATCCTCGCCGACAGCCGCGCCGAGTCGATGGCGCTGCACCGCGAGGTGAGGCCGCGGGTGCGGGCCATCCTCGACCGCGCCCACGCCCGCATCGGCGCCGTGCTCACCCCGCAGCAGCGCGCCGACTTCGAGCGCTACCGCGAGCGCCGGCACAGCCGCCTGATGCACCTCTTCGGGGGCTGACGGCGCGCGGGCCGGCCCTCAAGTCGCTAGTCCTTCCAGAGCGCCTTCCACCAGGAATCGTCGTCGGCGGGCTGCGGGTTGGCGGCCTTCAGCCGCATCTTCGCCCGGATGCGGTCGGCGTCCCAGCCGGTCAGCGAGGCGAGCGTCTGGGCCTCTTTGTCCCGGCGCTGCCTGAGCTGGCGCCGATAGTCCGCCGCCGCGGAGCAGGTGGCGTCCCCCTTCCAGGGGTGGCGGAGGACGTAGCGGCCCTGGAAGTTCTCGCGGTCGGCAGTCTCCTGAAAGACCAGGTCCTCGGGGAAATGGGCGGCGTCGTAGCGCAGGTGGAGGCGGGTCAGGAAGACCTCCTGGGCACCGCTGCCGGTACCACCGGGGATCCAGGGGCGCGGAGCCGCCGGGCGCCGCCCCCGCTCCGCCAGCCAGAAGACGCCGAGCTTCCCGAGCTCTTCGGGCGACAGCGGGTCGGCGGCGCAGGGATCGCACCAGCTCATGTCCCAGGCGTACTCGAGGAAGACCGTCCGCATGTCCTCCTTCGCCACCTGGCGCTTGAACACGGCCTTGTAGAAGTCGCCGAACTCGTTCTTGACGAAGATCGGCACGTCCATGCCCGTCGGCAGCTTGACGGTCCGGTAGTTGGTCGTCTCGACGCGACCCTGGCGCGTCAGGGCATAGACGAAGAGCTCCTGCGGGCCCTTGGCGTTGACCATGCCGAGCCGGATGGGGAGCATGAACTTGGGCGACTCGTAGGCGATCTGGAGCGGGCGGAGGTAGGTGAAGCCGAGCTTCGCCCGCTCCTTC
>DATBQN010000494.1:0-5659 GCA_036560825.1 Thermoanaerobaculia bacterium | reverse complement strand
CCTTCGTCGAGAAGAAAAATATACAGCGTGAACTCCCCCTTGACCAAAGGCAGGCTCGGCAGCAGCAGGCGGACGGCGTGCCGCCGGGCTCCCAGGATCGGCCCCACGCCGTCGGCGTGGGTGGCGAACGACGCCACCTCGACGCCGTCGATACGGTTGATGCCCACCCCGACGTGGAAGCCCAGGCGCGGCTCTTCCGTCTCCCAGGCGATCTCGATCTCGAGCGGGTCGCCGCAGACGAGGAGGGGCCGCGGCCGCCCGGGGCCGGCGCCGGCGAGGCGCACGTCGCCGAGGCGGGCCGGCGCCGAGAGGCGGCCTGACCCGCCGCCGGCGCCCGAATCGGCGCCCGAATCCGAGCGGTGCGCGGCGCTTTTGGCGAGCAGGAAGTTCTCGTACTCGCGGACCACCTCGCCGACGCCGCCGAGCGCCTCGACCCGGCCCTGGCGCAGCCAGAGGGCGCGCTGGCAGAAGGCCGAGACGTAGTACATGGCGTGCGAGCAGAAGAGCAGCGTGCCGCCGGAGCCCACGAACTCGCGCAGCCTGTCCATGCACTTCTTCTGGAAGTAGCCGTCGCCCACCGAGAGCGCCTCGTCGATGATCAGGACGTCGGGCTCGACCTGCGTCGCGATCGAGAAACCGAGCCGCATCGCCATGCCCGTCGAGTAGACCTTGACCGGCTGGTCGATGAAGTCGCCGAGCTCGCTCCAGTCGACGATCACCGGCATCTTCTCCGCCACCTCGTCCGCGGAGAGGCCGAGCATGGCGGCGTTCAGGGCGATGTTCTGGCGGCCGGTGAACTCGGGGTGGAAGCCGGAGCCCAGCTCGAGGATCGAGGCGATCTTGCCGGCGACGGCGACCGACCCCGAGGTCGGCGCCGTGATGCCGGCGAGGATCTTCAGGAGAGTGCTCTTGCCGGCGCCGTTCTCGCCGATGAGCGCCAGGCCCTCGCCCCGCCGCTGGCTGAAGGTCACCTCGCCGAGGGCGTGGAAATCGCGGTGGAACGGGCGCCGCAGCGCCAGCTCGCGGAGGCGGTCCCAGGGGCTCCCGTAGATCCGATAGATCTTGGAGAGGCGCTCGGCCTTGACCACCGAGGGGCCCATCGCCGCATTGTATCCCTCCCTCGTGGGCATCATGGCAGGGCACCGCGCGCAGGCTCCCGGAGGACCGCGATGGGGACGATCAGGGCGAGATAGCAGAGGGCGGCGAGGAGGAAGCAGCGGCTGATCCCGAAGCTCATCGAAACGAGGACCGCCGCGGCGCTGCCCAGGACGCCGAAGGCGCCGTTCAGGCCCCACATCCAGGACATCGCGGAGGGCGAGCGCGCGCCGAGGAGGCGCATGCCGGTCGGGAAGCAAAGGCCGAGGAGGAGGCCCAGGGGGACGGTCAGGCCGGCGATCAGGAGCGCCTTCACCGCCAGCCCTGCCCCCGCGGCCCCCGGCAGGGTCGCCGAGATGGCGAAGGGGAGGGCCGCGAGGGCCAGCCCGAGGGCCCAGGGTAGGACCGCGAGGAGGGCCCGCGACCGCGCCGGCTTCGCGGCCAGGGCGTCCGAGGCCAGGCTCCCGAGGCCGGTCGAGACGATCAGGGTCATCAGGGTGACGGCGAGCGAGTAGACGGGATGGCCGAGGAGGACCGAGAAGCGCTGCATGAGCCCGATCTCGACCATCATGAACCCCAGGCCGATGAGCGAGAAGTAGGCCGCCGCCGCGGCGAAGTCGGTCCTCGCCAGGCCGTGCCCGCGGCCGCGCGCCACCAGCGGCACGACCAGCGCCGCCACCACCAGCAGGGCGACGGCGACGAGGATGGCGAGCAGGCTGTCGGTGGCGCGCAGGTTGCCCTCGATGACGCCGCCGGCTCGCGCACGCGAGAAACCGCCGTGCCACCAGGCCGCCGGCCGCAGCATGTTGAAGAAGAACGGCTCGTCGTCGGTGGGGGGCGCGAGCGCCAGGAAGGCGTCGCGGGTGGCCGCCGCGAGCTCGGCGGCGCTCCGCGCCTCGACGATCCCGGCGAGCCGGGGGTGCGCGGGGCGGGCGTCGGGCAGCACCAGGAACTCGAAGCCGGCGTCCCGGCCGACCGCGCGGAGGCGCGCCAGGTCGGCTGAAGCGAGCGGATCGCGGCCGACGAGGAGCGTCGAGAGCCGTCCGGCGGTCGCCAGCGCCAGGTGCTCGCGCGGGAGGGCCGCGCCGCGGGAGAGGAGCGTCGCGGTGGCGAGCGAGAGGAGCCGCGCGGTCTCGCCGGGATCGGCGGGCGAGTACCAGCGGCTGACCGCTAGGAGGCCGCCCGGCTCGAGCCGGTTGAGGAAGAGCCTCCAGGCGTCCACCGTGTAGAGGCCGTTCTCGGTGAGCGTCATGGCGCCGGCCGAGGTCGACGCCCAGGTGTCGACGAGCGCCATCTGGATGAGGTCGAAGCGCTCCTCCGTCGCCGCGAGGAAAGAGCGACCCTCGGCGTGGACCAGCCTCATCCCGGGCCGGCCGGCGAGGCCGGCGAAGCTCCGCAGGTCGCGGGTCAGCAGGCGGAGGAAGATGCCGTTGACCTCGATCCCGGTGACCCGGCGGCTGCCGAAGGCGACGGCGGTGAGCAGGTCGCGCCCGCCGCCCACTCCGATCACCGCCACCGCGCCCGGCCCGCGCAGATGGAAGCCGAGGCTGGTCAGGTCGTAGCCCAGCCAGCGGAGGTCGTCGCCGTCGCGGAAGCGCGTGCAGACGGTGAAGGCGCCGCCGTCGATGCGGAGCGGGATCTGGTCGACCACCACGGCGGGAACGTGATCGCCCGGGCCCCAGAGCGCCGGCGCGCCATGTCCGGCGGCGCGGGCGGTGATGCGCGAGTGGCTGTTCCAGAGGTCGAAGAGGACCGGTCTGGGCACCGGATTGCCCTTCATGGTGCCGATCCAGACGAGCCCGGGATAGAGGGCGCCGTTGAGCGCTCCGGCGACCAGCAGCGCGGCGCAGAGAGTAGCCGGCACACGCCCCGGCCGGCCGGCCGCGACGCCGAAGGCCACGGCCCCGAGGAGGGCGAGGGCGCCGAGCAGGAAGAGCCCGGTCGACGGGTCGACGCGCTCGAGCAGCAGGATGGCGAGAAGGCAGCCGGCGCCGGCGCCGAGGAGGTCGGCGGCGTAGAGACGCCCGATGGGGAGCGTGGCGCGGGTGAGCGCGATGGCGATGACGATCCCGGAGAAGAAGAAGGGAGCGGCGAGGAGGGCGCTGGCCAGCACCAGGCGCCAGAGGTCCGCGGGATCGGCGGTGACCTGCGTTGGGATGCGGACCGCGAGGAGGCCGAGATGGCTCGCCGGGATGACGAGGCCGAACCAGACGGCGAAGCGCCCGGCCTCGCGCGCCGCCGACGCGGAGTCGCGCTCCGGCGGCCGCAGATAGATCATCAGGGCGCCCGCCGTCATCCCGAGGAGAGCGAGCGAGATGGCGAGGAAGGCGAGGTGGTACCAGGTGAGGACGGAGAGGATCCGCGTGTCGACGACCTCCAGCACGAGGGTCGCGAGGGCGGTGAGGAAGAGGCCGCCGTAGAACGCGGACGGCCGGCCGATCGCGCCCGGGGGCCTCGAGCGCGCAGAGAAAAGGCCGCCGGACGGGTGCCCGGCGGCCTCTTGGATTCGGCGGGTGGACAGCTCGCCTAGCGCGTCGTCCCCACGATGTAGGCGGGGTCGTTGGTCGACAGGTTGACCACCTGGCCGGCCGCCAGCGCCTTGCCATTGTGAACCAGGATCTGCACCGTGAACCCGCCGTCGACGCCGGCGGCAGGGATCGGGTGCTCGCTCGGCCGGAAGAGCTTGCTCTTGCCGGGCGGCAGGTGGAAGCCGGTGATCTGGCCCAGCACGCTGCCGTCGAGCCCGCGGTAGACGAGGTCGTAGGTGCCGAAGTCGGTCGACGGATTGAAGAGCCAGAACGCCGTCCAGTGGCTGGCGTCCTGACGCAGGCCGACCATGTAGTGCCCCTGTCCGGCGACCGCGGCGTCGGTGTCCGCCAGCGCCGGCATCGACTGTCCGAACCGCCGCACCGAGGTCGAGAAGTCGTAGCTCTCGCCCTGGACGACGGGGAAGGCGGGCGACGCCGGATCGGTGTCGAAGGTGAGGATGCCGACGGCGTCGGTCACCCCCCACTTGTCGGCCACCACGTTCGCCAGCCGCTGCGTCTCGCCGGGCTGCAGCGTCACCGTGATCGGCGCCAGGGTCTGGCTCGCCACGCCGACGCTGGCGAACGACACGGTGGTCTGGATCGCCTGGGCGCTGGGGTTCGAGAGCACCATGTCGCTGCGCCACAGGGTGCCGTTAAGGCCCGGCGTCGAGAGCGCCCCGATGACGTAGACCCTCGACCTGGCGGTGCCGGGGCGGATGAAGGAGGGGTCGAACGAGATGGTGCGGAGCTTGGCGCCATAGGGATAGATCTGGCCGCCGGAGACGCTCTCGATCTGCACCCGGTAGTCGTGGGTGTTGGCGACGTTGAACAGGCTCTCGATCTCCTCGCGCTGGAACTGCTTGAGGCCGAGGCGGGCGACCACGAAGTTGGTCGGCGTGCCGATCGCGCTGCCGCTGCTGTCGAACAGGCTCAACCGGTAGGTCGCCGGCTGGTCGTTGGGATTGCTCAGGCCGAAGTACGAGACCTCGTCGGAGTTGTCGTTCAGCGCCACGAGCTGCTGGACCGCCGCGTCGTGCGGGCTCGCCGACGACGGAGCCGCGGCGGGCGTCATCGAGACGCCCGAGATGGTCTGTCCGAACTGCGTGCCGTTGGTCTGGAAGGTCGTGTTGTAGGAGGTGATGACCGGTGCCATGCCACTCGGCACCGACACCGTCACGAAGCCGACGGTGTTCTCCGGGCGGCCGAAGAGATCGCCCAGGACGTCCGCCGAGAAGAGCGTGGCGCCGGGGGCCACCGTGCGGGTGGCCCGCGGCGGGTTGTCCTCCGGGGTGCCGCGGCGGCGGAACTCGAGCGACACGTCCATCGGCGTGGTGCCCGGATTGTGGACGTAGAGGTCGCTCGACTGCACGAGAACGCCGCGCGTCACGGCGATCCAGGGCAGCAGCACCGACTTGGCCACGTCGGCCGCCGGGGTGATCTTGAAGAGCCGCGTCTGGCTGGCGCTCGTCTGGCTGTTGGCGACCGTCAGCTTGACGTTGAAGCTGCCCGCCGTGGACCAGGTGTGGGTGACGCTGGCGCCGGAGCCGGTCGTGCCATCGCCGAAGTCCCAGGCATAGCTGGTGGCCTGCGTCGTGACTGCGGTGAGGGTGACGACCACACCCGCCTGCGCGTCGCACTCCGAGAAACCCGGCTGGCTGAAGCAACTCGCGCTGCTGGTGAAGCTGGAGTCCAGGGGCAGCTGACCGCCGTCGCCGACGATGATCGTCTTGGCTGCCGAGCTGACGCAGTTCACTCCAGCGCACACCGTCAGCACGACGCTATAGTTGCCGGCGCTGGTGTAGACGTGCGAGGGCGAGTGAACGCTGCTGCTCGAACCGTCGCCGAAGGTCCAGCCGAAAATCGTCGGGTTGCCGGTCGACGGGCTGGGGTCGAAGCTCACCGCCTGGCCCGTGCTGGGCGCCGCCGGCGAGAAGGTGAAGGCCGCGGCCAGGCCCCCGCCGCCACCACTACCGGAGGTGATGTTGAGCGAGAACGAGCCGAGCGCGCCCGAGCAGGCTGTGTTGGTGGCGGTGAGG